>JAQWPM010000019.1 GCA_029245345.1 Longimicrobiales bacterium | reverse complement strand
CATGGGGGCCCGTAGCTCAGTTGGTCAGAGCAGTCGGCTCATAACCGATCGGTCCCAGGTTCGAGCCCTGGCGGGCCCACTGCGAAGTGAGGCATACCGGGCCTGTCGCTGACCAGCGGCAGGCCCGGTCTCGTGCCTAGGCTTGCGCGACGTCGTCAAAGAGCACGACCACGTGGTCGGGGTGTCCGTCCCATGTTCTAACGAGGCCGGACCGAGTCTGCGCCCACAGAATCTCCCCATCCGCAGCTTTGATTCTTCGTTGAGCTTCGCTCACATCCGAGGTGCCCGAAGGGATGATCGGAATTTCAGCCGCGAGCGCGTCCCTGTCGCGATCGTCCGCGAATTCGATTGCGTGGTCTTGCCGGACCGGGCGCTCTCGGGCTTCAGTCGGTGTCGCGGGAGGGAGGTTTTCGGAGGTGCTTGGTCTGCCCTCTTTTCCGTTTGGCGTCAGCTCTCTTTGTCTTCTGGGAACGCGGGACCTTCGTGGGCACACGTGGCTTCCGGCGCCGCACCCGCTCTTCCAGGGTGGCCCTCAATCGAGCAATGGCGAGCATCTTGTTTCGGAGTTGACTGCGCTCGTCACGCGCCGTCGTGCGGAGTCCGGTCGGGAGGTGAACCAGACGTACCGCACTGTCCGTTGTGTTCTGATGCTGTCCGCCCGGCCCCCCGGCTCGGAAGGTCTCGACGCGACATTGCGCGAGAAGTTCGTCGTCGCCGTCGGGAATTATGAAGTCGGGTGGCTGTACGTTGTCCATCGTCCTGTGCTATTCTTCGTTCGCGTGCTCGACCGACGCGTCCCCGACAGCCGTTTTCCAGCGAACAACCCATGATTTCCGAGCGCACCGAACAGAATCCGGGAGCCAGGTTTCTCTTCATCCTGGCCTGTTTGGTCGTTGTGGTCTATGGCCTGAAGTTCGCGGCCCCGATTCTGGTGCCGTCGGCGCTGGCGCTCTTCCTGGCGGTGCTCTCTCTTCCGGTCATGCTGTGGCTCCTGAAGCACCGCGTTCCTGCGGGCGTGGCGACACTGGTCACGGTATTAGCGAACATGGCGGTCGTCGTGCTCCTGATCTTGCTGGCGAGCCAGTCGGTTTCCGAGTTCCAAGCCAGCCTCGATGGTTATGTCGAGGTGTTGGGGACGCGTCAGGAATCGGTCATCAATTGGATCGAAGAGCAAACCAGCTTCACTGTCAGCAACTACCTCACGATGGATCTGATCAATCCAAATGACGTCGTTGACTTCGTGGGAGGCACCGTCGGGCGCATCGCCCAGTTTTTCGGAACGACCTTCCTGGTCTTCCTGATCATGGCCTTCATGCTCGGGGAAGCGACCGTATTCCCAGCCAAGTTCCATTATGTCTTGGGTGAAGACGCCGGTTCCGAGGATCGACTCAAGAAGGTCGTCACCGAGGTGCAGACTTATCTCGGGATCAAGACGATGGTCTCGCTCATGACCGGGCTCATTCTCGGTCTTTGGGCCTACGTCATGGATCTCGACTTCCCGTTGCTTTTGGGACTCGTCGCGTTCGTGCTCAATTATGTCCCGACGGTCGGGTCGATTCTCGCGGCGATACCGGCGGTACTCATCAGTCTGGTGCTGTTCGGAACACTTCCCCACGCAATCGTCGTGGCCGGGGGCTACGTGATGGTGAACACGCTGTTCGGGAATATCCTTGAGCCGAGTTTGATGGGTCGTCGGCTGGGTCTTTCGACGCTGGTGGTCATCCTGTCATTGTTGTTCTGGGGATGGGCCTGGGGGCCGTTGGGTGCCCTCTTATCCGTCCCGCTGACGGTCGTGATGAAGATTGGGCTCGAGAACACCCAAGATCTCCGGTGGGTGGCCATTCTGTTGGATAAATCGGCCCCTTCGGTTCTGGATGCTTCGGATGCGGGTCTTGAGGAGAGTGCCTAATGCCGCGAGTTGAGTTTGCTGAACTTCCCGGGCACGGTCGTTTGTGGGTATTCCCGGCGACCGGGGATCTGACCGAGGAGCAGGTTGAGCGTTTCTCTGACGCTGTCGACGACTTCTTGGACGGATGGGCAGCCCATGGGGTGCCGCTCGTGTCCTCGAGAGACCTCCAGGACAAGCGCTTCCTATTGGTCGGCGTGGATGTAGACGCGGAGGCTCCGTCCGGATGCTCGATCGACGCGCTTGTGCGTGAGTTGCGCGCGTTGGGGGCCCAGATGGGCGTGTCCTTGATTGACCACGCGCCGATCTGGTATCGGACTGATGACGGGGTCTCGAGTCTGTCCCGCGCAGATTTCCGGGCTCTGGCCGAGTCCGGAGCAATTGGCCCAGACACCCGTGTCTTCGACACGACCCTTACCAAGATCGGGGCGTTTCGTGACGGCCTTTTCGAGCGAGCGGCCAGTGAGACGTGGCACGGGAAGGCCTTTTTCCGCGACCGGCTGCCGGTCTAGAGAAGCTGCCCGAGCAGTGGGGCCCTGCCTAGTCTTCCTCTAGGAGGGTCTCGGCCAGGAAACGCGCTGCTTCTTCGTCGCCCCAAAAGGAAGGGCTCCACGCGCTTCCCTGAAGGAATCCGACGTGCCCACCATGTTCTTGCAGGGCCAGTGTGATGTGTTGGTTACTCTCAGCCGCGGTCGTGGGGATCGACGCGGCCGGTAAGAAGGGGTCGTCTTCAGCGTGCAGCATGAGCGTCGGCACACGTATGGTCGATAGATACCCCGAACTGCTGCACTCGTCGTAGTAGTGTGCTGCACTGTCGAAGCCGTTCAGGGGTGCGGTGAACACCTCATCGAAGTGCCAGATCGTCTTCGTGAGGCGGACCCCAGGCAGGTCGATGAGTGGACTGAGGAGATCAGCCTTGCCTTCGACCTTTCCAAGCAGCGATCGCATGAAGTAAGACGTGTAGAGCCGCCCCATGCGAGAGCGTTCAAGAAGCGCACAGCCCGCCGCAAGGTCGTACGGAACGGACATGGCCACTGCAGCAGATACGAGGCCGCATCCACCGTCAGGAGCTTCTCCTAGCATCTTGAGGAGGACGTTCCCACCTAGTGAAAAGCCCATCGCCCCAAAGCGTCGATCCGGATGACGGGCTCTGAGTGTCTCGAGCACGAAGCGCGGGTCGGTAGTTTCACCCGAGTGGTAGAAACGGGGAAGGAGATTCGGTTCCCCGCTGCACCCCCGGAAATTGAGGGCAACCGGGCGGACGCCGCGGCCCAACAGTTCCCGACAGACGTTCTTCATGTACGGCCTGGCCGACGACCCCTCCAAGCCATGCATGACGAGCACGATGGGTGCAGACGGTCCTAGGTCGGGACCCCAGTCCAGGTCTATGAAGTCTCCGTCCGGGGTTGCCAGTCGTTCACGGGAGTAGAGCGGTCCGTCTCCGGAGCGCAGGACGCGTGCGCCGATGGTCTGAGCATGGGGGCCACTGGCCCAACCAGCCGGGTGGAAGCGCTGAATAGGGAAACTCAATGCATCCACGGTGGGCTGAGCGACGCGATCTGGGCGTACACGGGGCAGGCCTCATGGTGCGCACCGGGTAGGTAGCCGGTGGACATCAAGAACTCGCCTGTGATCTCACCCCCCGTGAAACGGAAGGTCTTCTTGAAGAGTTTGACCCACTCGTTCTTCGGAAGTGGGTGATGCGCATCGAGCCAATTCCGGAATGATCCATGTGCCGCCTGAAGCTCCAAGATCACCTGCGCGTTGGAGATCGCAGCGGCGACCTTGAGACGGTTCCTGATGATCCCCGCATCAGACAGCAGTCGGTCGCGATCCCCAGCACCAAAGCCAGCCACTTTCTCAATGGAGAAGTCGGCGTATGCCTTCTTGAAGGCCTCCTTCTTTTTGAGGATCGTGAGCCAGCTCAATCCCGCCTGGTTGATCTCGAGTAGCAGACGCCCGAAAAGGTTGTCATCGTCCGCGATGGGGAAGCCGTACTCGAAGTCGTGATACGGTCCATGAAAGGGATGGTCCTTGGCCGCATGGCAGTACGTATTCAGGGGTGGCTGCATCGGGTTCTTTGTGGGGAGAAGGCGGAGCAAGGTACCGGAACCGTGGGTTGAAGAACACGAGTGACGGCAGACAAGCAGAGGCGGGTGTTTCCTGAAACGCTGCGCGGTCGCGGGGCACCCTGGAGCGGTCTCTACCGAGACCGATTTCGCTGTATTTCACTTTGAGAGTGACACCTTCGCGTTCCGTGACAACCGGACCCCGGATGAGGGTTGGCTCTTTGGAGGCGCTTTGACCCTGATCCCTTGGTGGATGCCTGATCCCAACCTGACTCAGGGCGGTATCTCGCTCGTAGGTGAAGGCGCGACCGGGGACTGCCCGTACGGCAGGTCGTCCTTGGGCACCCGATTGGCGGTGCAACTGCCATCGGATCTGCGTTTCGGGCTGGAGGTAGGCGTCGGCACATCGTGGGGTGCAGCACCGGCTCAAAAGCTCTGGTACGTCGGTGAGCCCGGGGTCCGAAATGCGTTCGAGCTGGACGATGGGTTCTACCGCGCCGGAGTCGGACTGTCGATCCTGGACGGCCTCATTCGCATGGATTCCGCGTGGGGGCTTAAGCGACCCAGGGGCTTCCGCTTCGACTTCTATCTCGACGCGATTCTTTAGCCTGGTAGGGAGGGCTACACACGACACCTTTGCAGGGCTTCTCCGCCGCCGCACTATATCGGTCCGTGTCGCGGTACGCGCCGCACGGTTTATAGAACCCTCGTGAGGAAGTCATGACCGTATCGGTCCGCGGTACCTCCCGGCTTGCCCTATTCGCGCTTGTCGCTGCTCTTGGCGCGTGCGATGTCGCTCCTGTCCCAACGGATACTGGAATCCCGTGGGAACTCGCGGAGCACCGCACCCGAACGATCGAGGGCCTTCGATACAAGATCACTCTGGATATTCCGGAGGACCGTGCCGATCCAATCCAGGGCAGGTCGCTCATAACCTTCGGTTGGACGGATTCTGACGAACAGCCGCTGGTCCTCGACTTCATGAACCCCGGAGACCGCGTGCACTCCGTTGTGGTCAACGGCACCGATGCGGCATGGGAGCCGGTGAACGACCACGTTGTCATCTCGGCTGAATTGCTTCGCAACGGAGCAATGAATGAAGTCGACCTGACCTATGATGTGGGTGATGAGGCGTTCAACCGCAGTGACGAGTTCCTCTACGCGCTCTTTGTGCCCGACCGAGCGCACTTTTCCCTTCCGCTGTTCGATCAACCGAATCTGAAAGCACCGGTTGAGTGGAAGGTGTCTGCGCCCGAAGGATGGAAGGTGATCGCGAATGGCCCGGCTGCGGAAGGCACTCGTCTGAACGGGCGGCAGACCACGAACTTCCTAGAGACGCGGCCGATTCCGACTTACTTGTTTGCAGTGGCCGCGGGACGCTTCCAGGAGGAATCGGAGGTGATCAACGGGCGCGTCTTCCGCATGTTCCATCGCGAAACGGATACCGCCAAGGTCGCGAGGAACCGCGATGAAATCTTGCGGCTGCACGCGGCGTCCGTGGAGTGGCTCGAGGATTATACGGGGATCGACTACCCGTTCCAGAAATTCGATTTCGTCTTAATTCCGTCTTTCCAGTACGGCGGAATGGAGCATCCCGGTGGCATCCTGTACCGTGAAGGCGGGTTGATGCTGGACGAGACCGCGACCCAAGGACAGATGCTGGGTCGGGCCTCGGTGATCGCGCACGAGACGGCACACATGTGGTTCGGCGACCTGGTAACCATGAACTGGTTCGACGACGTATGGACAAAAGAGGTCTTCGCGAACTTCATGGCTGCGAAGATTGTGCATCCGTCGTTTCCCGATGTCGACCACGATCTACGCTTCCTGACGGCACATCATCCGTCGGCCTATGGGGTCGATCGTACGGACGGGGCCAATCCGATCCGTCAGCCGCTCGAGAACCTCAGATTCGCTGGCACGTTGTACGGCGCGATTATTTACCAGAAGGCCCCAATCGTGATGCGGCATCTCGAGGCCCGAGTGGGGGAAGAGACGTTCCGCGACGGGCTCAGAGAGTACTTGTCCACGTTCGCGTACGGGAATGCCACCTGGCCCGACCTAATTGCGATCCTAGACGGGAAGTCTCCTGAGGACCTGTCTTCTTGGAGTCGGGTTTGGGTCGAGGAAGCTGGCCGCCCGACGATCACGGTTTCCCGGGACGGCGACGATGCTGTGATCACACAAACCGACCCGGCGGGACAGGGAAGGGTGTGGCCCCAGACATTGCACGTGCGTTCGGGCTCCATCGGCGAGAGCCGACTAGCCACGCTTGAACTCGGGTCGGCTCCGGCTCGGGTAGAGGGGGCTGGAAGCGCGGATTTCATTCTTCCGAACGGGTCCGGCATGGAGTATGGAGGCTTCGTCCTCGATGAAGCGAGTATCACTTATCTCGTCGAGAATGGCGCGTCTTCAGATGAGGCCCTGACCCGAGGAGCGATCTGGGTAATACTCTGGGACCAGGTGCTCGAAGGGCGGCTTGCCCCGGAGACATTTTTGCGCAGTGCGCTCGACGCTTTGCCCGCGGAATCCGATGAGTTGATACTCGGGAGGTTACTAGGGTACGTCGCTTCGACGTTCTGGGACCTGCTCTCGGACGCGGAACGTGGGACGTGGGCGCCGGAGATCGAGGGCATCGTTTGGGCTGGCGTCGAGAGCGAACGACCGCGTACGGCGCGCGCGTCCTTCTACGGGTCCTACAGAGCACTCGCCACTACGGATCAGGGTGTGGCACGCTTGCGCCGACTATGGGAGGGCTCGGAGTCGGTCGAAGGACTACCCCTCTCCGAGGTGAACCAGATCGGGTTGGCCAATGGCCTCGCGTTGCGGAGGGTGGACGGCTTCGAGGACATCCTGACGGAGCAGGAAGGGAAGATCCAAAACGCGGACCGCCTTGCGCGGTTTCAGTTCGTTCGCCCGTCATTGGCAGCGGACCCGGCGGATCGCGACGCCTTCTTCGCTTCACTCGCAGATGTCACGAATCGTGAACAGGAACCGTGGGTGTTATCCGGTCTCGGCAATCTCCATCATGCGCTCAGGGGAGACGAGTCGCTTCACTTGGTTCGTCCGGCATTGGACATGATCGGTGAGATTCAACGCACAGGGGACATCTTTTTCCCAGGTCGGTGGCTCGGTGCCACCCTGGGCGGCCACGGGTCGGCTGAGGCAGCGGATGTGGTCCAGGCGTTTCTCGACCAGACGCCAGATCTGTCGCCACGGTTGCGCCTCAAGGTGCTCCAGTCCGCCGACATGGTGTTTCGCTCGGCCCGTCTTGTGCACGATCGAGACTAAAGCGTGGATCGGTCACCTCTAACGTTGGTGGTAGCGCTCACTGTCGGGACGGTCATGGCTTCGCCCGAAGTCGCTCTAGGACAGGTCGTCGTAACAGAGCAGGAGGCTGCAGCGGAGCCAGAGGTGACGGAGGGTGATTCTGTCCGGGTCGTGCAAGAGGGTGCGATATCGGTCGAGGCGATCGCAGTTGTGATTCAGGGTGAGCGCATGTTGCTGCGAACCGATGGCGTCGTGGCTCTCTGGCCCGTTTCGTTATCTGAGATGCACCGCCTCGACGTACTTCGTCCGCGCACGAAGTCGGAAGGCTTCCGATATGGTCTTGGCACGGGCCTGGCGGGGGGACTCTTTATTGGGGCTGCGGTCGGCTTGGTGCTGTATTCGACGGGTGCGGTCGGCAGGGAAGACGATCCTCAAGCGGAGTTGCTGATACAAACGACGCTCAGGGGTTCCTGGATCGGGAGCCTCGTCGTGGGCATCATCGGGGGCTTTAGGGGCGCCGCCGATCCCGGGTACGGATGGCGCGCCGTGGAGTTGGACTCCGGTCGCTAGCGATCAGATCCCTGCATTGAGGCCACCGTCACCCGAGATGACCGCGCCAGTGATGTTGCGCGCCTTCCTTTGCGAACGTCTCGGCTATAGCGCGCCCAATCCCGGATGTGCCTCCGGTGAGCAGCGTAGTACGACCCTAGAATTCCTTCGCCCAGCCTCACCAGTGAATCGTCCAGCCACGGACAAAATGGGGTGAGAAGGCCCTGACACGTTTGGGTGAGTGCGACACAACGGTGGGGATGGCCCGTCTTAGAGTCTGCGTCGAGAGCTGCTCGCACTCGTTCTTGTCGGCCTCTCCACTGGAGGCGAGACTTGGGACGCCGAACCACAATAGGGAGTCATTCGATGAGCACACGATCTTCGTTGAACCAGTGTGGGCACTGGGTGCCCGCTGGCTTGGCGGTCTCAGTCGTTCTCATGTTGAACGCCTGCGATGCGAGTCGGGCAGGTCGGGCTGAAGCTCTCGATCTTCGCGATGGGGACGGTCTCATGCATGACGTCGGTCTGCAGGGGATCGTTGATCTTCAGGTAGATCGGAACGGCACCACACTGGCCGTGATGCTGTCGGACGAACGAGCCGACGTCCGCGCTCGGGCGGCGCTTGCACTCGGGTCTGTGCAGGACCCGGACGCCCTGGATGCGCTCGTTGTCACCCTGATGGAAGATCCGGACCCAGGCGTGCGGCGAGATGCCGCGTTTGCCATCGGTCAGCTCGGGCTCGACGCAGCGGTTCCTGCTCTGCGCGATGCGCTGGGGTCGGAGAGCGACGACGATGTGGTCGATAGGGTCTTGGAAGCGCTCGGAAAGATACCTGCGGACGAGGCCACACAAGTCTTGCTTGGTGCCGACATCGCCACCGGCCACGAAGCCCGTCGGGCCTTGGCGTTGTCGGTAAACGGTGCGGTACATCAGATCCAGTCGAGAGATGCCTTGGACTTCCTTTTGGCCCACCTCGATCATTCGGACGGCGATGTCAGGCGCGGAGCTGCATACTATTTCGGCCGGACGAATGCGACGCAGAATTGGTCGCCACGAGCGGCCCGTGTGCGCGAAGCCCTAGATGGATTGGGCTCAGGTGATCCAGCGGCCATGTACCTGGTGCAGGCTCTTGGGAAGCTTCAGGCACCGGATGACGCGGGCAGGCTCTTGGCGTGGGCTACTGGGAACGCCGAATGGCGCACACGTGTCGAGGCGTTGACGGGACTTGGAGGACGTCCGCTCACGGACGAGAGCCGCGCAGCCCTGATCGCGACGCTTGACGCCCCGGTGGAACATGTGGCCTTTGGGGCAGCGGTGGTGCTCGCCGCTGAGATGCAGCCACCGAGCGTTTTAGCTCGGCTCAAAACATGGGTAGAGGTAAACCCCCAACGTCACATCGTGGTGGAACCCCTTCTCGCGGTTCTTGCGAGACAAAACGAGCGAGAAGTCGTATTCGATTGGGTCGACGCTCTCTCTGCAGACGACACGCGTGGATGGGCCATTGGGTTGAACGCACTGGGCTTCCTGAGTGGAACCGAGGCCCTCGATCGGCTGGGCCGGGCTGTCGCGTCTCCCGCGGAGGAAGTCACGGCTGCGGCTATCTTGGCTCTCTCGGACCGATGGGTGTCGGATCAGAGAAATCCGGCCCTCGCTGCTACCTATTTCGATCTGTTTTCGAACGCTGTGCTGGCAGGCAACCCCAACGCGGAGTTCACTGCTGGGCAGCGCCTCGTCGAAGGTGCCTTCAGCGACATGGGGGCGCCTGATGTCATAGTCGCCGCATATGAAAGCAGGCTCGCGGGTGGAGATCCGCGCCGGGCGGCACAAATGCTCCGTCTGGTCGCGATGGTCCAGGCGCCAGAGGCCGAAGGGCTCCTTCGCGACGCGCTTGACCACCCGGCCGCCGTGATTCGTAGTATTGCTGCGAGTGGGCTTGAGACGCTGACAGGTGAAGTGGTGGTGGTCGATACCGAGTCCGACGGCGAGGAAATCCGACGCGGGAGTGTCGATCTTCCCTATGATCCGACCGTCATCGATTGGGAATATCTCGGTGAATTGGGCAACGCCCCGGAACTCCGGTTCGAAACGGACCGTGGCGCTTTTGTCGTGCGATTGGTTCCGGAAGAGGCTCCCCATACGGTACAGACGATGGCAAGGCTGGCCGAAGAAGGTGGCTTCGGTGGCAGTCCATTCCACCGCGTGATTGCGAACTTCGTAGTGCAAGGTGGGGACGTTGATGGAGGGACGGGCCGGGGCGGCCCGGGCTTCCAGATCACGAGCGAATTCAACACGCTGCCCTACCAACGTGGCTCGATCGGCATGGCCAGCGCCGGGAAGGACACGGAGGGTTCGCAGTTCTTTCTCGCCCATTCGCGTCTTCCACATCTGGACGGCGGGTACACGGTGTTCGGATGGGTTGTGGAGGGCATGGACGTGGTGGACGCGATCACTCGTGGAGACCGAATTATGTCTGTTTCGCTGCAGCGCGATTGACCCCGTTTCCGATTGTAGTCCGCTGGGCGTGACGGCGTCGTGAGGATGCCGCGGATCGTTCGGGACGTCCCGCGAGGGCTTCGGCTGATGGCAGCCGGGGCCCTCGCGTTTTCCGTCATGACCGCGATCGCGAAGCTGGTTGGATCCCGTCTTCCGCTCTTTGAGTTGGTCTTCGGCCGTTCCCTCGTGATGCTTGCCTTGGCTGCCTTCGCTCTCCGGCGTCAGGGGCGCTCCTTCCGGGCGACTGAGCCGAGGCTCCTTGTACAGCGAGGTCTCTTCGGCTTTGCGTCGTTGGTGTGCTATTTCTATTCGGTGATCCATCTGCCGCTCGCGGACGCGACCGTGATCTTCTTTGTCAACCCCGTGATCACTGCCCTGGTCGCTGTGGTGGTCTTGAGGGAACACATGAGGTGGGCCCAGGTCCTTCTCGTAGCCGTCAGCCTCTCCGGCGTGGTTGTGGTAGCCCGGCCGGAGTTCCTCTTTGGATCTTCCGAATCCTTGGACAGCTTGGCGGTCGTCTCAGGCGTCCTGGCCGCGACGTTCGGCGCCGGCTCCTACGTCACCATCCGCAAGATTCAGAACGATCCGCCGCTGCTTGTTGTTCTCTATTTCTCGGGGATTACCTGCATGCTGTCCTTCCCCTTCGTGTTGCGGGCCCCAGTCACGCCCTCTGCAGCTGATGTCGTGTTGCTGATCGTAATGGGCGTGGCGACCCACCTTGGGCAGCTCTGGGTCACTTGGGGATTTCGCACTGAACGTGCCGGACGAGCGTCGGCAGTGGGCTATTTGCAGATCGTCTTTGCGGCATTCTGGGGTTGGATTCTATTTGCCGAAGTGCCTGACGCATGGACGTGGATTGGTGCCGGTATCGTCGTTGGCTCCACGCTCAAGTTGGTGAAGATACATCCGATTCGTTGATGTTTCGTGCATCGCTTGCACCATTTGGAACTAAACACCGTTATCGCCCGTAGCGGCTTAAATATTGACCTCAATTTCGGTCTTGTTTACGGTGTTCACCATGTCTGATCAACGAGAAACAATCCTGGCCGCCGCTGTCGAGCTCTATTTGAAGGGCGGCCTCGACGGGTTTTCCATGCGAAAACTCGCGCGGGAGGTTGGGGTTACGGCGCCGGCGCTTTACCGGCATTACGAAGGGAAGGAGCACGTCCTCGCGGACGTGATGCGGGAAGCGCACCGCGCCTTTATGGCCAACATGTACCGAGCGCTGGAAGCGCCCACACCGCTGGATCGGTTCTTCGCGGCGGGTGAGGGCTACCTCGATTTCGCTCTCAAAAATGCTCGGTGGTACGGAATGATGTTCTCCGGGCCGGGACAGATCGGGATGGACGAGCTTCCGGAGGACATCGAGGCCATGGGGTGTGCGATCCACCAGTTCTGGATTGATCGGGTCCGTGAATGCATGGACGCAGGCATTCTGAAGGAATCCGATCCGGTGCAGACGTCGCTCACCATGTGGGCGCACGCGCACGGTTTGGTGCAGCTGTACCACCAGGGGCACTTCCCGATTGAAGAGGAAGCTTTTCGAGGGCTCTTCGAGGAGTCGGGCGCCAGAATGATGCGCGGCGTCGCGACTGACGACTTCTCCGAGCAGCTGTCGATCCAATACATCAATGACGAAGCGGCGGTGGAAGGGTGACTACACGAATGGGAACAGGCATGAATGACATAGATGGGTGGACATTCACGCGTCCGCTGGCATTAGCGGCCCTCCTGCTTGTCGGGCTATTCGCCGACGGCGCGTCGCTAGACGCCCAGGAACGAGCCTTCGGTCTGGAGCAGGCCGTCCGGCGAGCCCTGAGCAGCAACCGAGACGTCATCTCTGCCCAGCTGGGGCTTCAGGAGGCTGAAGAGCGGGTGTCCGAGGCGTGGGGCAACGTTTATCCGACGGTTGACCTGAACGCAGGCTATACCAGAAATGTGTCACCCACGGTGAACTTCCTCCCGGCTCAGATCTTCGATCCGGCCGCTGGGCCCGATGACTACATCGGGGTCCGGTTCGGTGCGGACAATCAGTGGAACTCCACGCTCAGTATAGAGCAGCCGATCTTCCGGCCCAGCGTCTTTGTTGCCCTTGGCGCGGCCGGCCGATTCGAAGACCTCCAGCGGGAGTCCGTGCGTGGGCAGACTCAGGCTGTTGTTACTCGGGTCAGGGTCGCGTACTACCAGCTGCTGTTGGCGCAGGAGCAGGAGCGGCTTACCGAGAACTCAGTGAGTCGAGTCAGGCAGTCACTCACGGAGACTCAGGCCCTGTATCGCGCGGGATTGGCCTCGGAGTATGCCGTGCTCCGCCTTGAGGTCGAGTTGGCGAATCTGGAGCCGAACCTGAGACGCTCGGAGAACGCGGCCCGGCAATCTCGCCGCCTGTTGGCGGTCGAGTTGGATGAACCGAACCAAGAATCCGTCGCGGTCCTCGGAGAATTGGCAGAGATGAACCTGGACGATTTCTCGGCCAATTCGCCTGCGAACCAAGAGATTCTGTCCTTCATGGGTTTCGAAGACGCCGGGTCTCAGGATGCAGCGCTCCGATCGGCTGTAGAGCTTCGCTCCGACGTTCGTCAACTCGGACTCAACGAGGCGCTTGCTCGCACCGAGATGAAGCTCGAGCAGGCGCAATACCTGCCAGAGGTGACCCTCTGGGGCAACTATGTGATCAACGCACAGGACAACGGCAGCCCGAATTTCTTTGCGCGAGGGGACGGTCAGCGAGCGTATTCGCGGCTCGTCGGTCTCCGCGTGAGCATCCCTATTTTTCAGGGGTTCAAGCGGGACGCCCGCATCGACCAGAAGCGGGCGCTGGTGCGGCAAGCCGGAGCACAGGCGGCACAGGGGCTCGATCGAGCGGCCTCGCAGGTGAAGGGCCTGGTTGAATCGACAGAGGAAGCCAGTCTGAGGGCGCGTGCACAACGACGGGCGGTGGAGCAGGCCTACCGCGGCTTCGAGATCGCGAGTGCGCAGTACAGAGAGGGCATCTCGAGCCAGCTCGAGTTGACCGATGCAGAGGTGGCATTGAGGCAGAGCGAGTTCAACTACGCTCAGTCTGTATACGACTACTTGGTTGCTCGGGCGCAGCTCGACGAAGCCACGGGCCGGGTGCCCTTGGTGGACGTCGATGCGGCCAACGACCGGTTCTAGGCGGACTTAAACCATGAAAGCCATCATGGAGATAATAGAGATGAAGCGGATGCGGATGATTGGGATGCTGACGGTTGCCGGAACGATTGCGGTGGCAGGATGCGGTGGGACTGAGGCCGACGCGACCGACAGAGCCGCTACAGCAGCGGAGTTTGTGCGGGTGATCAATGTCGAGACTCAGCGAGTAGTACCGCAGAGCTTCGTCGAGGACATCCGGTTGACCTCTGCGGTTCTCGCAAATCAGGACGTGATGGTCGCGGCGGAAGAGAGTGGGGTCATCCGCGAACTTTTCGTTGACAAGGGACGGCGGGTCTCAGAGGGTGACCCGATCGCTCGGATCGACGATCGGCTGCTCTCCGCGCAGTTCGAACAAGCGCAAGCCGTTGCGTCTCTGGCGTCGCAGACGTGGGAGCGGCGCAAGCGGCTTTGGGAAGACGACCAAGTCGGCTCAGAGATCGCGTACCTGGAATCCAAGTATGCAGCCGAGCAAAATGCCGCGAACGCGAGAGCTCTTGAGGAACGCCTTGCGCGGACAGTGATCCGGGCGCCCTTCTCCGGAATGATCGAAGAGCGGCACGTGGAAATCGGCTCGATGGTGAACCCGGGGCAAAGCGTCGTGCGCTTGGTAGACCTGAACCCAGTGAAGGTCGTTGCCGGTGTGCCCGAGCGGTACGCCACCGACGTGGCGGTCGGCGCCGTCGCCACGCTGACATTTGACGTGCTCGGTGATGAGATCTTCAGCGCGCCGATCCATTACGTGGGGTCCACGGTCGAGGCGAGCACTAGGACGTTTATGATCGAGGTCATCGTCGCGAACGATGAAGGCATGATTAAGCCCCAGATGGTCGCGAACATGTCGGTGACACGCCGGCAGGTGGACGACGCCGTCGTTGTTCCCCAAGACGCTCTGGTCCGAGTGGAAGAGGGTTATGTCGCCTTCGTAGTGTCCGAATGGAATGAAGGCACCGTCGCCGAGGTCCGGCCCGTTATGCTCGGCCCGACACGCAATAACCTCGTCGTGATCGAAGAGGGAATTGAAGCGGGAGAGCTCCTCGTTGTCGTCGGGCAGAAATCCGTCGCTGACGGGGATCGCGTCAACGTTGTACGTGAGCGGGAGTAAGGGGCCATGACAGACCCAACACAGCGTTCCCCGGAGGAAGGCGGGGCACCCCCCGAGGGTAAGGGTCGGATCCTTGAGCGTTTCAAGGAGTTCCGGCCCACAAGCTTCGCCATTGAGCACAAGACGTCGGTGATGGTGCTCTTAGTGATCATCACGCTCATGGGGGGACTCTCGTACCAGGCGACTCCGAAAGAGTCCTTCCCGGAGTTGGCCATCCCGATCATCGCAGTGAACACCGTGTATCCAGGTGTGTCACCGGCCGATGTTGAGAGTCAGGTCACCCGGATCATCGAAGAGGACCTTTCGACGATCAGTGAAGTGAAGGACCTGACCTCTACCTCGATCGAAGGTTATTCCAGCATCGTAGCAGAGTTTGACCCTTCGGTGAATCTGGACGCTGCAATTCAAAAGGTCCGTGAAAAGGTCGATCTCTCGAAACCAGATCTGCCCCAGGATGCGGAAGAGCCAACGATCGTTGAGTTCAACTTCTCCGAAATCCCGATCATGCAGGTCAATCTCTCGGGTGAGTATGGCCTCGTCCGACTGAAAGAGCTCGCGGAAGAACTGCAGGATCGCATTGAGACGCTCCCGTCCGTGCTACGAGCGGACCTACGCGGCGGACTGGAGCGAGAGGTCAAAGTCGATGTCGACCTTGGCAAACTGCAGTACTACGGGCTGGCTCTGAATGACGTCATCGAAGCGATTCAGAACGAGAACGTGAACATCCCCGGTGGTTCGATCGACGTGGGAGACACGAAGTACTTGGTGCGCGTCGATGGAGAAATCGTCGACCCCGCATTGATTGGTGACTTCGTTGTCTTGCTCAAGGAGGGGCGCCCCATCTACATCCGTGATGTGGCGACCGTGGACTTCGGATTCGCCGAGAGAGCAAGCTACGCTCGCCTGGGCGGTGACGCGGTTGTGACGCTCGACGTGATCAAACGCTCGGGCGAGAACATCATCGAGACCGCGGCAGCGGTGAAAGCGGAAGTCGACGCCATGGCTCCGCTGTTCCCACCGACGACCACCGCCACGATTACCTCGGATCAGTCCGAGCAGATCGAGGACATGGTCTCGAGTCTGGAAAACAACATCATCTCTGGTCTGATTCTGATCGTGGGCGTGCTCCTGTTTTTCTTGGGAGCCGGCACATCGATGTTCGTGGCTGTTTCCATTCCGTCGTCGATGTTCTTGTCCTTCATAATCCTGAAGGTCATGGACATTTCAATGAATATGGTCGTGCTGTTCAGCCTGATTCTCGCGCTTGGGATGTTAGTCGATAACGCGATTGTCGTCGTTGAGAATATCTACCGCTTCTTGGAGGAAGGGTGGGACCGCACACTTGCGGCGAAGAAGGCCACGGGTGAGGTCGCCCTTCCCATCATCGCCGCAACCGCGACGACACTCGCCGCGTTTGCTCCTCTTCTGTTCTGGCCCGGACAGGTCGGTGAGTTCATGGGCTACATGCCCAAGACGCTCATTGTCACGCTCTCGTCTTCGCTCTTTGTCGCGCTCGTAGTCGTCCCGACCTTGTGCGCGATGTTCATGAAATTGGACAGTGAAGAGCGCACAGCGATGCGGCCAGCCATGCGTTGGACGCTCATGGCTTCCGCGGGATTGCTGCTCCTCATGATTGCGGGGATCAATCCACTGTCGGCTGGCCTGCTTGCGGCGACGTTTGTCGGACTCTGGGCCCTGTACAAGTTCGTTCTGGAAGGCCTCTCGCGCAGCTTCCAGACCGTCGCGTTGCCGGCAATGATCGACAAGTACGAGACATCGTTGCGGTGGGCACTCGATCACCGACTGGTCATTCTCGGCGGTACGATCACTGGCTTCGTAGCGACGGCGATCGTCTTCGGCGTATTCAGTAAAGGTGTCGAATACTTCCCCGAGTCGATGCCACCCGCACAGTTGCTTGTCGATGTAGAGACGCCGGTGGGCACGCGCGCTGCGGTGACGGACTCGATCGTGTTCGGACTCGAGGCTGAACTTGCGGCCATGAGCGGACAGGACGACTGGGAGTCCGTGGTCGCGGTAACGGGCGGTGGAGGTGGCGGTGGCAACCCGATGGGAGGAGGCCCGTCGGGACCGGAGGGAGGTCGCCTGTCGGTGTCGCTGGTCGATTTCCAGGACCGCGAACAGGACGCGTTCGACATTCTCGCGACCATGCAGGCGAGCGTTGGGCGTGCGGTTGCGGGTGGAACAGTGACCGTCGACAAAGTGCAGGACGGGCCGGCTCAGGGTGCTCCGGTGAACATCGAGATCGTGGGTGACGACGCGGAGATCCTAAAAGCGCTCTCATCCGAAGTGCTTGACATCCTCGAGGGTGCACCGGTCTATCCGATGCTCGTTGGGCTCGAGAGTGACATGGACGATGCGCGGCCCGAACTCTCAGTCGATGTCGATCGTGAAAAGGCAACTCTATACAACCTGAACACGTCGAAGGTCGGTCGGGCAATCCGTGGAGCGATCAACGGGGTCGAGGCGGCTAAGTACCGTACCGGAAACGACGAATACGACATCATCGTCCGGCTGGCCGAGGGGTACAGACAGGAGCTCGAGGGGCTCCGTGAGTTCACCGTCATGGCGGAGGGTGGCATTCAGGTGCCGCTCGTATCCGTTGCGACTTGGAGTGTTGAAGAGGGAGCCGGTGCGATCCGACGGAAGGACCAAACCCGAATGGCGACCATCTCTTCGGATGTTGCTGCGGGCTACGCTAACAACGCGGTGCTTGCCGAAGTCCAGGCGACTTTGACGGACTTCGGCCAGACGATGCCTCCCGGGTACACCCTTCGGTACACGGGCCAGTCTCAGGAGCAGGACGAGGCGACGGCGTTCCTAGGAGGTGCATTTCTGACGGCGTTGATGTTGATCGGCTTCATCCTCATCAGCCAGTTCAATTCGGTCGTGAAACCCGTCATCATCCTGACATCGGTCATCATGTCGATCGCCGGTGTGTTTATCGGTCTGCTGATCTTCCGGATGCCGTTCGGCATCATCAACACGGGTGTCGGCATTATTTCGTTGGCCGGAATCGTGGTGAACAACGCCATCATCCTCATTGACTACATCGACATCCTGAGGGAACGTGATGCGATGGATCGACGTGAGGCCTTGGTGCAGGGTGGGAAGACTCGTTTCCGCCCGGTGGTGCTCACCGCGACCACGACGGCGCTCGGCCTCGTGCCGCTTGCGATCGGATTGAATTTCGACTTCTTCGGCCTCTATGGCTCCCTCAATCCGCAGCTTTACTGGGGCGGAGAACAGGCGGCGTGGTGGGGACCGATGGCCGTTGCGATCATCGCGGGCATTCTGTTCGCCACATTCTTGACCTTGGTCTTGGTGCCGGTGATGTACTCGCTCGTCGACGACGCCACGTCGTTCCTAAGGAGGCACTTCACACACTCTAGGGACGCCGAGGTGTCCGATTGGGGCACTGGTAGTGCCTCTGGCCGCCTCCAGCACGAGTCTGCACCGATGCCTCGAGTTGCCGAGCCGGGCCCCGCGGACGTCGCTCGTGAACAGATCGTTGCCCCATTGGGCGGATCCGGTCTCACGCCGCAGCCCGAGGCTGGATAGTCGCCATGGGTTGGCCCTCGCGCTGACGAAGCGAGTGGAGCAACTTTGCGCGTCCACAAGACCTCTCCCGCTCCAGATCGGTAGCCAGGACGGATGAACCCACGCGACAAGACCGAAGATGTACGGGTGGCGCCCGAACAGGCCGTCGGACAGGCGATCCAAGATCTCACAGCCGCGCGGCTGGGGCGTGGATTCATCCCGTTGAGTGTCCTGGCGTTGGCAGGTGTCGTCCAGGCGGTCCGCGGCCCCGGTGGACTCGGGGAGGGACTCGTCCTTGGTTTCGGGGCCCTCGCTGCAAGTGTGGCGATGCTCGGATTCGGACTCCGCGTCTCCCAGCTGGCGTTCGGCTTGCCGGAGCGAGCCTGGATGCGGCTGGCCATGTGGGGAAGTTTGGTCCCCCCAGTCTATGCCGTTTATGTGCTAGCCTGGCGAGGCCTCTGGGGATTCGTAACGGGAAGTGGGGCCAGTGGGGCCATTGCGGCCTTCTTCTTTGCTACGATGGGTAGCTGGGCGATGCGGTCTTGGATGCGAGTGTCGGAGGTTCAGAGATTGTCGAAAGTGGTCGCGATGGGACTGTCCACGGAGAGCGCAGAGTGATCGGGCGTGTGATGCGACTCGGTATCTTGGTGGCAGTTTTTGCGACTGTAGGCCTTTCGGTAGCGAAGGCCCCGGCGCCGATGGCTCGCCAGGGGCTGCTGAGCCTTGAGAACGCGCGCCTCTTCTACGAGGTCACCGGGTCCGGTGAGCCGATCGTGATCGTGCACGGTGGCCCAGGGCTGGACCACAACTACCTCCAGCCGGGCATGGATGTGCTCGCGGATCGAAATACGCTGGTGTACTACGACCAGCGCGGGACCGGCCGGTCGGATGCCCCGCTCGACACTTCGGCGGTGAACCTCGACGCTTTCGTCACAGATATCGACGCGTTACGTCAGGCGCTCGGGTACGAGCAGGTCACTCTGTTGACGCACTCGTTCGGGACGTTGTTCGGGATCGAATACGCGCGACGGTATCCTGAGAATCTGAGGGGCCTGATTCTGATGGCGCCTGTGGAGCCTGGGCAGCGCTTCGCGGATCAGGCCGCCACCCGCCAGGCCAGCGCTCGGACGGAAGAGGATGCAGCCGATCTAGCCGAGCTTACCAGTTCTGAGGCGTTTCAGGCCAGAGATGCCGCCACGTTGAGCGAAGTGTATCGGGTCGCGTTCAAGGGCGCGTTTCGAGATCGGGCGCGCATCGATGACCTTCAGATCGAACTCTCGGCGAAGACGGCGCAAAACGGACAAGACGTCGGGGCTCTTCTCGGGCAAAGCCTAGGCACCATTGATTGGTGGGATCGTCTCGGCGCCATCCGGACGCCGACGCTCGTGGTCCACGGCCGGCAAGACATCGCGCCGATCTCCATGGCTCGGGCACTATCAGAGGCCTTCCCGAATGGGAGCCTCGCGCTTCTCGACAGTGGACACTTCCCCTATATCGAAGATCCGGGCGGGCTCACTTCAGCCATCTCGAGCTTCTTCGTAGATATCGCACGTTGAAGGATCGGCCAATGCGTCGCGTCGTCATCGTTTTGGCGATCTACGTCGTGGTTACCGTCCTGATCCTTCCCGTGACCGATTGGGCTAAGCGGCTCTTCGCGCTTCCTGGACTCTTCTCGGATCTCGTTCGAGTCGGGTTGGTCCTGGGATTACCGATCGCGGTAATCCTAGCCTGGATATACCCAACGTTGGGCCACGGCGACGGGCCTACGGGTGGCATCCCCCCGGAGGGTTGAGAGGGGCCTCCGGGAACGCCCCGAATACGACGACCCAATAGGCGCGGAAGGCCGTGGCTCCGTCCTCTGCGTAGCCCACTCCGGTGTGCTCGGCACCGGGGTCCATATTGTTGCGGTGGTGGCTGGGAGAAGCCTCCCATGCGGCGAGGGTCGCCGACGCTGAGGAAAAGCCACCGGATGTGTTCTGGGACACGAAGTGCCACGGGTAGCGTTCCTGATCCACCCGGTACGCCGTCAGACTCCCGTCTGATCCGTCGTGCCCTGACGAATCTGTTGTACGCCATGTCTTCCGCGTGCGTCTGAGCCGCTCTAATCAGTCGGCGGTCAACCCGAAGCGGAAGCGTGGGGCAGGCATCTCATGTGATCTAGTGCGCTTGGGCCAGTACGCCGTTTCAGGCGTTCTCGAACGGGGACGCGCAGCGCCGACAGAACATGGCTGACGCATCCGACTCGCTGAATCCGCAGGAAATGCAAAGCCTCGCGTTCTCCGTCCTTTCGGGTAATCGCGCGGCAGTGATCTCAGCAGTGACAATACCAGTCGGTACTGCGATGATCGCGTAGCCCAAGACCATGACCATGGAGGCCAGCATCTGACCGACCGGGGTAGCCGGAGCGATGTCGCCGTACCCTACGGTAGTCAGCGTCACGATGCCCCAGTACATCCCCCTTGGGATGCTCGTGAAGCCGGATTCCGCACCCTCGATTAAGTACATGAGTGAGCCGACCACCACGACGATGTTCAGCACGGCCAACAAGAAGACGGAGATCTTGAAGCGGGAGGCGCGGAGCGCAGTGGAAAGGACCGAGGCCGCGCCCATGTATCGCCCGAGCTTCAGGACTCGAAATACCCGCATGACGCGCAGGATTCGGATAACGACGAGCACCTGCCCGCCGGGGGCGAAAAGGCTCAGGTAAGTAGGTATGACCGACAGTAAGTCGATCAGGCCGAAGAAGCTGAAGATGTACCGGCTCGGTTTTTCCACGGACCAAACGCGAAGTGCGTACTCCACGGTGAAGATCCCTGTGAAGAACCACTCGAGACCAACGAACCAGGCCGAATAATCACTGCTCAGAGACTCCACCGACTCGAGCATGATGGTCAGAATACTGAGCAGGATCGCGACGATGAGCATGACATCGAAGAATTTGCCGGGGCCAGTATCATTCCCGAAGATCACTTCGTACATCTGTGCTCTCGAAGAGCCGTCAGTTGCCGCTGGTTCGATGGGTTGCATACGCGTCGGTTTGAGGGTGGTCGGTTCTACCAGAGACAAGCTACCGTGTGTCCGGTTCGCTCCGCATCTGCTGCTCCTAAGAAGGGAGGTGATATGTCCATCAGGCTCCGTTCGATGACCCCCGACGATTGGTCATCCGTTGCCGAGATCTACCGGCAGGGGATTGCCCCGGACGACGCCACCTTCGAGCGGGAAGTGCCGACCTGGGACACATGCCGCCTCAAGCCATTCCGGGTCGTGGGGACACGGAACCGGATCGCACAGTTCTACGATGGGCGATGGCGAGATACCGTCTTTATGGGTCGGCGATCTGATGTCTGCGGACTGGACTGGGCTGCCGGCGCCTAAGGCGTGATACCCACCCCGTATGACGTCGTGAATTCGATGAACTTGGAGATCTCCGTCATGTCGACTCCAATGAAACGAATCGTGTGGGAGTCCACCCGCTCTACATTGGGTAGGTACGCCATCAACTCCGCGGGCATGTAGTTCTTGAACGAAATGTCGAGGGAGACAGGGCCGTCCATAACGTAGGGCGTGAAGTCGTCGAGGCGGCCGAGTGCTGCACGGACCTTGTCACCAATGAGATCATAGGCTGCTTCCGGCATGATCGTTCGGGCGGAATGGAAGCCCAGGCTCTCTTTGACCACCGCGCCTTCCATGTCGCCGATGATCTGATGGGCCTCTTCGACGACAGCATCATCACCCGAGATCATGATCACGGGCACGCCGAAGTCGCCGGCGATGGCGGCGTTGATGCTCGCTTCCATCATGGGTATGCCGTTCAGTTTGACGGACGTCAAGTTCCCGCTCGATATGGTGTGCGCGCGGACGCCGCGCGTGTTCGTTGTGCTCGAGTGGTACCCGATTAAGATGGCGGCGTCGAACGAAGCATCGATGCCCTCCATCATCATCAGCGGCCGAGGCCACGAGCGGATGAGCTCGATGTCTTGCGGGAGCTCTTCGATGAGCAGGTTCTCTCCGTTTCCGTGAGAGTCGGAGACCAGGATCTCTGTGGCGCCCATGTCCCGGGCCGCCGCGATCGCAGCGTTCACTTCCTTTGTCATGATGCGTCGGAAGGTCTGGTACTCGAATCCAGTTGGGCCCAATTGGTCACTCGTGACCGCTCCCACCACGCCCTCCATATCAGCTGAGATGTATACCTTGAGGCCTTCCTGGGCCGCGATTGGGGTGGCGATAACGGTGAGGGCAGCGAAGAAAGCCCACAGGTGTATCCGCTTCATGGTGTCTCCAGTTTTGGGGCCGCCCGGGCGGCCTCAGCGTATCGATTTACGATCTCGGAAGCAGGTAGGATGTCGTTGATGCCAGCCACGGACCGACCCGCCTGCCAATACTGTTTTCGGCCCTCTTCGTCGAGCGAGGTGCCTTTGAGTTCCCAAGTCGACTTCAAGGCATAAATGGCTCGCATAAGGTGTTTCGTCTTGTGTCCCCGCAACATCCACCGAGCCAGGGGGCCGGCCTTCGTCCCCAGTCTGCGCACGTAGGGGGTGTTGATGACGGCGACCGGGATCCCTGTCAGCCGCTCAGTCAGGACGATGTCGTCTTCCTGGGCATCGAGAATGGCCTGTTTGTAGGGTGCGCCGGCGCGGCACTCCTGCGTGGCGATGAAGCGGGTGCCCATCTGGACACCGGCGTACCCGAGGCTCATGGCGCGCGCGAAATCGGCAGGCTGACCCACGCCTCCTGCACAAACCACGGGCAGGCCGAGATCGCCCACGTCATCCAGGACCTCTCTCAGTCCGAGGGGGCCAGCGTGTCCGCCCGCTCGCTTGTTGACCGCAATGAGTCCGTGCACGCCCGAGTCCACCGCCTTCTCAGCCCATTTTTTTTCTGTGACGTCGTGGTAGACGATGCCACCGACCTGTGCAACCCGGTCGACGACCCATTTCGGTTTGCCGAGCGAGGTGATGAAGAAGCGTACTCCTTCTTCGAGCGCGGTATCGATCCACTTGACCATACGCTCGTGGTATGTCTTGGATGATGCTTCGATCAGCGCGTTCATGCCGATCGGTTTGTCCGTGGTTGCCTTGATGAGTTGCAGCCCGGCCCTGAACTCGTGTCCATGCACATAAGTCAGGGAGACAGGCTGTACGACCCCGAGGCCACCGGCTTCGGACACGGCGGCCACGAGTTCCGGGTTTGAACACGGATACATCGGGCCACAAATGAGCGGAATTTCGATCCCCGTGTGCTGGGTGAGCGGCGTGTGCAAGTCCATAATCGGCGGTCAGTCCCGCGTCTTCACCGGGCCGAGGAGCCAGGTGGCGTTTACGGTTGCGACGGTGTCGCCTTCGGCATCGCGGATGATCGCTTCCACTTGGTAGTCCACTGAGTCGGTCACTTCGGGAATCGCACATTTGGACTCGGCGATCAACACGCCGCGCGCCTTCTTCGTGTACGTGATGCTGTATCCGGTGAGAATGCCGCGGACCGTGGAGGGCATCGCACCCAATACCGCGAGACCCGTCGCGAGTTCGCCGACGTTGGCGAGGGCCATCGCGTGTACGGAGCGCAGGTGGTTACGCACGGAACGCCGCTCTGTGAGCTGTGCTCGAACGTGGCCGGGCTCGAAATGGAGCACTGTCGGTCCGAGTCGCCCCGTGTAGGGGACCATAAGGCCGAGAAGTTTTGAAAAGATCCACTTGCCGCCGGGGAGGGGAGACAGTTGCGCCCATAGGCGTCGAAGACGGGTACCGGGAGATTCGTAGGACATGACGACCCTTCCGAGGAGAAGCGGGGAACGCGCCAATCTTCGGGGGTACGCATGCAGGCGGCAACGTCGGGGTCCAACGTGATGGCCAGTGAGGGTTGCATACGGAGGCAGATTTGAGCCACAGGAGAATGAGATCGAGCCTGAGATGGAGCCTCCGCGGACTCGTCGGGTCACTCGTGCCGTTCCTCACGGGTTGTGACATCTCCTACGTGCTCGACATCCCCGAAGCGGGGTACCTCCTCGAAGCGACGGTGACCGCCGTGGTGTGGGCTGTGGCGAACCTCGTGTACTTCGAACAGAAGCGTCGCGGCACCCAGAGCGTGAGCCGATTCATCGCGTTCTGGCTCGGAAACCCCGCAACGTGGGTGACCTTTTTCATGCTCTCAGAAGGCTCTCATGCGGAGCTGAAAGCGCCACCGGACGATGAAGCCGAGCTGTTCCGAGAGGTCAGAAAGGACCGCCGCCTGCGCGCGGCGAGAGGGGATCCGACGGCACCCCACACGGACTGAGGGGTTTGCGCAGTCTGCCCGAACAACCCTTCCGTACATTGCCCCTTGGAGCGCCCGTGACGGGAGACCCCCCCACTATGCCACCGGTCGGCCCACGTGTCCCGATTCGGGCGTATCGCCCGAGGCGTGCGGACGTGGTCCAACTCGGCCGATTGGCGGCTCCTGTCGTGTTGGTACAATTGGGCCTCATGGCCATGGGGGCCTTGGATACCGTCATGGTTGGCCGAGTCTCCGCGACTGACCTCGCGGCGGTGGCGATCGGGAATCTCTACTTCTTCGGCGTTGCGGTCTTTGGTATGGGCGTGCTATTCGCCCTCGACCCGGTCATTGCTCAGGCTGTGGGAGCGGACGACGATGTCGCCGTGGCTCGTGGAGTCCAACGAGGATTGGTTCTGGCCATCGGACTGACGGTACTTGCATCGGTGCTGCTCATACCTGCCGGCCCGCTCCTGACGTTCTTTAGACAGCCGGCAGACGTCATTCCCGTGGCGGCCGCATATGCTCTGGTGGCCATCCCCGGAGTGTTTCCGTTCTACGGCTTCGTCTTGTTCCGACAATGCCTGCAGGCCATGGGTCGAGTGCGGCCTATCGTTTGGACTGTGCTCGCGGCAAACATCGTGAACTTCGGGCTGAACTGGGTGCTCATCTACGGAAACCTTGGGGCACCCGCGCTCGGGGCCGTCGGGTCGAGTTGGGCGACGAGCTTAAGTCGGTGGTTCATGCTTCTCACGCTCATGTTCGTCTCTTGGCCACTGATCCGCCCGACGATACGTCCGTTCAGGCCCGAGGTGCTCCGGACCGTCCCCCTCGTCCGGTTGCTCCGTGTAGGAGTGCCGATCGGCGGTCAACAGTGGCTCGAATTCGGCGTGTTTGGAGCGGCTGGTCTCCTCATGGGACTTATAGGCACGGTGGCGGTCGCGAGTCATCAGGTCGCTCTCCAACTCGCAGCCGTCACGTTCATGATCCCCGTGGGGGTTGCCCAAGCCACGAGCGTCCTGGTGGGGCAAGCCGTCGGGAGAGGAGATCCGCCGAGCGCCCGGCGGTCAGCCGGTGCGGGGCTCGTTGTGGGGACAGCGTTTATGACCGTCACGGCCCTGATGTTTCTCACGGTGCCGGAAACGCTGGCCACATTCTTCAGCCGCGACACTCAGGTGATCGCCACGGCTGTTCTTCTTCTCCCGATCGCAGGCGTCTTCCAGATCGTAGACGGGTGGCAAGTCGTGGCGGCTGGTGCACTTCGCGGCGTCGCGGACACACGCGTTCCGATGATTCTCAACCTGGTCGGATTCTGGCTGGTCGGACTTCCCGCGTGTGTCGCTCTTGGCTTTTGGGCGGACATGGGTCCCCGCGGCGTTTGGTGGGGGCTCGCGCTCGGCCTCGGCGTGGTTGCCCTTCTCCTGTTGCATCGGATCAGGAGACGCTTCGGACGCGAGCTACGCAGGTTGCTGATTGACGAAGGCGAAGTGCCAGCCGCGGAGCCGGTATGACCGAATCACGAGGTCCGGCGAAGGCCGTTGAGCACCACATCGAGATCACCCGGCAGGCTAGGTATTGGGAACTCGGTGAGGACATCGAACACCCGCGAGAGGTCTGGCACGTCTTACACGGCTACAAGCAGTTGGCGTCGAGATTCATTCGACGCTTCCAGCCCATCGACGATGGGACCCGTAGGATCATTGCGCCGGAGGGGTTGTCCAGATTTTACATCGGCCAGGAGGCGGGGCGGCACGGGCCCGCTTCCAAAGTGGGGGCTACGTGGATGACCCGAGAAGACCGGGCACACGAAATCGAGGACTACGTCGCCTACCTCGACCGGCTCCAAAATGCTCGCCGCGCTGAGAATGCCCACATGACAGTTCTCGGGTTCTCTCAGGGTGTCGCGACTGCGGCGCGCTGGGTGACAGCCGGAGAAGTGCAGCCTGACAGGCTCG
This sequence comes from Longimicrobiales bacterium, assembly GCA_029245345.1. Taxonomy (NCBI): domain Bacteria; kingdom Pseudomonadati; phylum Gemmatimonadota; class Longimicrobiia; order Longimicrobiales; species Longimicrobiales bacterium. Next base: position 186,569 of record JAQWPM010000019.1, on the reverse strand, counting down.
TGTTGTGGGGAGACGTACTTCCGCCGGATCTCGACCTTGAACGCGCGGGAGAAGCGCTCCGGTCTGTTGACGTTGTTCTGGTGCGAGGCACGGAAGACCGGGCGATCTCCGATGCGCTGGCGGAACGAGAACGCGGTCAGCTAGCCAAGGCGGGTGTCGAGTACCGAGTCGTCGAGTACGGGGGAGGGCACGAGATTGATCGGGACGCCCTGATGGCATTAGTTGGTGGATAACTCCCGTAGAGTCGCCACGTAAGAGCCCCGGAAAGAGCAAGCTACTTGGCCCGCCGAGTGCACCGTCGCCTGGACGTGAATTCGCGCTTTACCCTTCCGTTTTAACGTCCGAGTGAATCGCTCCCACTCCTCCAGCGGAATATCTCCGCAACGCGCCACTAGACGGTCCTGGATCGGTTTGTCGTAGTGCACTGAGCTCTCGTGGATGACGGTATGGGTCTTGAGACCTGCCCGCCGCAACTTGAAGTGCACGTGAGTCCATCCGGAGAGAATCGCCAACGTCGCAACACTACCGCCGAAGGCCGTTCCACGGTGGTTGAGATTCGGCTCAAGGGGCGCGGCGAGCGCGACTGCCTCGTCATCGGCGGAGATAACGGTGGTCTCCATCGCCTTCGACAGCGGGATGTGTTCGTGGAGATACTTCTCCAGCTCTGCCGGACTCAGAATTCGCCCACGAACGCGATTTCCGGGACGAGATCGTAGCCTTTCTCTCGACTCACAGTGCTCTGAGCGAGGTCGATGAGCGTACGCACCTCCGCGGCCGTCGCACCGCCGAGATTCACGATGATGTTCGCGTGTTTATGGAATATGCGAGCGCCACCGTTCGTGTGGCCCTTGAGACCGCACTCGTCGATCAGGCGGCCCGCCCCGATGCCTTCGATCTTCTGAAAGATCGATCCCGCGCACGGGTACAGCCAAAGGTCCGGGTGGCGATCGTCACGCCACTCCAGATTGTCCCGCATCACGCGGCGGAGTTCGTCGAGGGGTGTGGGTTCGAGCTTGAACGTGGCCGAGAGGACAACGTCGTCGCGGTGATGTAGGACGCTCTCGTCGTACCCGAACTCGAAGTAGTCGACGCCAACGGTTTTACGTTCGCCGTCCTCTGTGAAGAGATCCGCGCTCTCGAGGACCTCCTCGATGAAGACGGTCCGTTCGCGTGCGGGGGCTGGCGAGAGAAAGTGGAGGTTCTGCCATAACGCGCCCCCGACAGTGCTCGGGATGCCAACGAAGTGGTGGAGGCCGCCGAGCCCCCGGGCAACCGTAGCATCGATGAGGTTGGGGAAGGTCTCCACACCAGCTCCGGCACGTACCGTTGTCTCGTCGAGGAAATCGATGCCGTCCACCTCGACTCTGATGACGAGGCCGCGAAAGCCGCCATCACCAACGAGAATGTTTGCACCCTTACCCAACAAGAAGTGAGGCACGCCGAGTTCGCGGACTGCCTGCAGAGCGAGCACTAGCTCGTCCGGCGTCCGAGCCCGATAGAGAAGTGCCGCGGGGCCACCAATTCGAAACGTTGTCATGGGTGCGAGCGGGACGTCGCGCTCGATGCGCTCAGCGCCCAAACGGGTCGCGAGCGCCCTGAAGACCTCTGATATCGACGTCATGGCGCTAACATAGCCCTAGCTTTCGGCGACAGGTAGCTTGCGGCCGTTCGAAACGACTTCTTCTTCGCGGTGGATCGAGTCATGCGTTCCTTTGGTGCTCTCTCGCTCTTCACAGCAGTCTTTGCAGCGTCACTCCAGGCCCAAGAACCTGTCCGGTACTCGATCTCGTTCGAGAACCGTGCCCATCACGAAGCCGAAATCACCGTACTGTACGAGGGACTGGATTCCTCGCCACTCGAACTGAGGATGAGCCGGACGTCCCCAGGGCGCTATGCGCTCCATGAGTTCGCCAAAAACGTGTACAATTTTCGGGCCACGGGTGCAAATGGTCGTGACGTGACCGTTTCTCGGCCCAACGTCCATCAATGGGATGTGGCCGGCCATGGCGGCACCGTACGGGTGAGCTATACGCTCTACGCGGATCACTCGGACGGCACGTACGCCGGGATCGACCGGACCCATGGCCATCTGAATATGCCAGCCACGTTCATGTGGGCCCGTGGTCTCGAGCAGCGCCCCATTGAACTGAATGTGGATATCCCCGAAGGGAGCGATTGGCGTGTCGCCACTCAGCTCGCTCCAACAGATGAGATAACGCGCTTCACAGCTCCACACCTCTACTATTTCTTGGACAGCCCCACGGAGGTTTCGGACTTCTGGGAAAAGAAGTGGGACGTCGACGGCCAGACGGTACGGGTTGCGCTGCACCATGCCGGCACGGATGCGGAGGCTGAGGAGTACGCGGAGGCCGCTGCAGCGATCGTGGATGGGTCCCGAGACGTGTACGGAGAGCTCCCGACCTTCGACTATGGCGAGTACACCTTCCTAGCTTGTTACCTCCCGTGGGTGGATGGCGATGGTATGGAGCACCGGAACTCGACGGTCCTCACCAGCACGGGCTCCTTGGAGTCGAACATGCTTGGTGTCCTCGGTACAGTGGCGCACGAGTTCTTCCACGCGTGGAACGTGGAGCGGATTCGACCGACGACGCTCGAGCCCTTCGACTTCGAAGAGGCCAACATGTCCATGGAACTCTGGTTCGCCGAGGGCTTCACGAGCTATTACGACGACTTGATCCTGTGGCGCGGCGGCCTCGTAGATGACGCAGAGTTCGCGCGTAGGATGGGTGGTATCGCGAATTCAGTGACCAACGCGCCCGGGCGAGCGCATTCCTCTCCCGTCCAGATGAGCATGCAGGCTCCGTTCGTGGACGCGGCAACGGCAGTCGATCCAAATAACCGCGGAAATACCTTCCTGTCGTATTACACCTGGGGCTCCGGAGTAGCTCTGGGGCTCGATCTAACGCTGCGAACATCGTTCGACGGGATCACGCTAGACCACGTCATGCGAGAGATGTGGCGTACGCACGGCATTCCGGAGCGCTCCTACAATGTCGACGACATCGAAGCAGCTTTGGCCCGTGCAACCGGAGACCCGATCTTCGCTCGTTCATACTTCGACGCTTACGTACGCGGCACCCAGGCTCCGATGTACGCGAAGTTGTTGGCCGCCGCCGGCATCGAACTCGGCCCGGCACGCCCCGGCCGTGCGTGGATGGGCAATCCGAATCACGTCCAGATGCGCGGTGGTGCAGCGACCGTGACGGCGACCCCCGTGACGGGCTCTCCGATGTACGAAGCCGGGTTGGATCGAGGGGATCGGATCTTGACTCTGAACGGCGAAACAATCGACGCGGACACGTCCGTGCGAGCTGTTCTCCAGGCGCACTCCCCAGGTGACGTAATCGCTGTCCGGTACGAGAGCCGCGGAGGGGAGTATGAAGCACAGATGACTTTGGTGCCGGACCCCGGGCTCTCAGCATCGCTGCGTGGCGATCCTAATGGGTTCATGCATATCTGGAAGGAGGCGGTAGCACGATGAGCACACAGGGTGAGGACTTCGCGACGATCTATGGGCGCGAACTGGATCGGCTGGCTGGCGAGATACGTGCGTATTCCTCGGAAGCAGAGATCTGGACGGTGAGCGGCGACCAAAAGAACAGCCCCGGAACACTGGTGTTGCATCTCTGTGGGAACCTGATGCACTTCATTGGGGCAGGTTTCGGGGTGACGGCATACATCCGGGACAGGGAAGCTGAGTTCGCCGATCGTTGCACCCGGAACGAACTCCTTACCGAAATCGCAGAAACACGCGAAATCGTCACGCGTGCGTTGGCTACGCTGTCCGACGAGGTGATGGACGGGCGTTATCCCGGCCGGCCTCCGTCGAGCATGGACGGTGTGGGCACGCGTCTGTTCCTGATGCACCTCTTGTGGCATATCGGATGGCACGAAGGGCACATCTATTACCATCGCCTGGGCGGCGGGGCAGAGTCCCTCTAGTTACGGCCTCGGCGCAGTACACGTCCCGGTCTTAGATCGCGGTACGCGCCGTCTTCGACTTGCACGGTGCCGTTCACGATGACCCAGTCGATGCCGGTCGGGTACTGGTGTGGGTCTTCGAACGTCGCGTTATCGATGACCGTTGTGGGGTCGAAGATCACGAGATCTGCATACCACCCTTCGCGGATCTGACCACGTGTTCTGATGCCCATGCGTTCCGCAGGAAGGGCGGTCATTTTCCGGACTGCTTGTTCGAGGGTGAGTATGCCCTCATCTCGGGCGTAGCGCCCGAGCACGCGGGGGAAGGTGCCGTACCAGCGTGGGTGCGGGTGCCCGTCCCCTGGCTCTGTCAGGCGCCCGTCTGACGCGATCATCGTCCAGGGGTGCGCCATGATACGCGCGACATCTTCTTCGTCCATCGCGTGGTAGATCGCACTCGCGCCGCCGCGACGAACGGCCTCCGCTACGAGCCTTGCACCCGTGGCGGGAGTGGGATCGAGACCGTCCCGTAGGGCCCAGTCACGGAGCGTCTTCCCTTCGAGTGACCGGTCCCAAGAGACCAGAGCCAACTGAACGCGACTTAGGTCGTTTCCGCCCCGATCGTTGATGATGTTGAATGCGATGCCGTCCAAGATGCTGTCCGCTAGCGCTGGGCTGTCCATGCGCTCCAAGAAGGCATCGTTGCCGCCCGCGAGTGCCCATGCCGGTACCAGCACGGTGATCCCGGTATAACTCGCAGTGTAGGGGTACTGGTCGATCATCGCGTCTGTGCCGGCCCCTCGCGCGGAGTCGACCATCGCGAGTGTAGTGACGGAGGAGCCCCACATGGGTTGTCCGACGACCTTGTGGTGAGTCAGAACGATGGGAATGTCAGCTTGTTTGCCGATCTCGAGTGCTTCACCGACCCCTCCAAGGAGCCCGAGGCCCTCCTCGCGCAGATGAGATGTATAGAAGCCGCCTTTTTCACCGACGACCCGAGACAGCGCGATCACCTCAGAGAGTTCGGAAAAGGCCCCTGGGAGATATTTGAGCCCCGTGGAGATGCCCCACGCTCCCTCGTCCATAGCCTGCCTGACCATCCCTTGCATGCGGGCCAGTTCAGACGCCGTTGGGGCACGGTTTTCCAGGCCCATAACGTTCCCACGAACCGTGTTGTGCCCGACCATGAACCCGACATTCATGCCAACTCCGAGCGCTTCGGCCTCCTCCATGAGCCCAGCGATCGGCCATGGGCCACCACCGTCCGGGTTCCCAAGAGCGGTTGTCACGCCCTGTCGGACGTGACTCTCTGCCCCAGGTAGTCGGAGGAGCGGGTCGAGGTGCGTATGTAGGTCCACGAACCCCGGACTCACGATCAACCCGACGGCGTCGATCACCCGGGTGGCACGCGCCGGATCCAACGGTACCGGCGAGACTCGCGCGATGCGATCGCCCACAATCGCGAGGTCTGCCGCGAAGCCGGCGGCGCCCGTTCCGTCCATGATCGTTCCGCCCCGAACTAAGACGTCCCAATCCGCCACGGTCTCCTGTCGGATATAGGTGCCGTCGAAGCCAACGTTCCAGGTGTCGCCGCCATCCGTCGATGACTCCCACAGCTGTCTGACGCGGTCTCGACCTCTGTCTACGCGCGACCATGTAATTCGGTTGAGCGTGACATTCCCGGCGGTGTCTTGGGTCTCTCCATGCATGACCATGACGTCGCCCCTGTAACCGCCCTCTAGCTGAAGCAGCAATCCGGCGTTGTCCACCCACGTTTGGTGCCACACATCACGGGAGATGTCATAAACGTTGAGACTCTCGCCTTCGTAGCCCGACGGGGTCGTGTAGTGCTCTCTGAGTGCACACTGAGCCAGGATGGGGCTGATCGTGTTGTGGCCAGCAAGGGCCCCGTTGGCTGCCCGCACGACCCATCGTCCCTGCCAGAAGTCGAAGTGCCGATACTCCTCGACCGAGCAAGCCCGTTCCTGAGCCGCTGTAGGGGCAGGGGGTGCCGAGAACAGAGCGGACACGACTGCGAGCAGAATAGTGCGGCGCATGGAGCGCATCTCCTTAGGAATGGTGTGCCGAAAGGTGTGGGGAGGTGGAAGCCTGGGCCAGTCGTGCGATTTCGGGAGTTAGCACTGTTCGTTAATGGGACGAGTCGTCCCGGGATCGTACGATGCACAGATGTCGAATCGAGGTCACAAGAATCATGTAAAGCAATACACAGTTATGTATTACAGCATGTCATGCGTGTTTGGCACGGCCCTTTCTACAGAGGATCCAAAGTGAGCGAACGCGGGGGGCGATGTTGTGAGGGGTGGAGTGGCCGGTGATCAGCCAGCCAGATCTGGTCGAGTTCTCTCTTGTGTCTTCGAAACAACCATCAGCGGTTTCACGGGCAAGCTGAGGGACGAGTTTCTGAACGGTGAGATCTTCTACACGCTGCCCGAGGCTGTCCTCCCCAGTACCGTGGAGAATGTCTTGATTTCAGAAGGGCACGGTGGGACGCTGAAGTTGGAGAGCAGAGCAGAGGCGCGAGGGCCCGCATCACGATCCCAATGGGCCTCGCGGACTAGGGCTCACTGCTCCTCGGTCGCACGCACGGATATAGAAGTGTCCATTTCCGCCCATGTGCCGCCCGCCAGGTCGATCCGGACGGTGAAGCGCCAGTTTCCGACTTCGTCCAACGGGAAGTTCGGGACCTGGTATTTACCGGCTCCGATCCCAGTGGCCGCGTACTCCTGGCTTTCGCGGGTTTCCGTTGGAGGCGTCGCGATCACTAATACCCCGGCTCCGTTGAGCGGGCGCCATGTGAGATCCGTAACTGCCACAGTGAACATGACCGGACCCATTGTCGGCGGCTCGGGAGCGACCGTAACCCGCATGTCCACCTCCGCATTTCCGCGAATGCCAGGTCCGCCGCATGCGGAAAACACGAGGCAGGCGAAGGTGATGACGGTGGCACGGCGACTGACGATCACATGATATCCAGGGTTCAGGGGCGTGGCGAAACACAAGGTAACTCGGGCCCCTAGATGCGACACGCAGCCGAAGTGAGATACCCTGTGTCAGAATGAGTAGAAGAGGGACCCAAGGCGATCAACCAGCTCTTCTTGTTTGACAGAAGTAGAACTGATCGAGTGGGCAAGCGGGGAGTGGGGCGAACGTGCCTTCCGAGCCCTCTACGGCGCGAACGCCGATATCGAGTCGCCTCAGAGCGGTAACACGGAATGTTCCTTAAAGAGGTGCAGACGCTCTTGTACTTCTAGCGGGCTGTTCGCAGTCCATACGCGCCTCCAAGGCGCGTATGACGTTCGCGGGCAGGTTTGCACGCGTTGAAACGCGGATCTGGCCGATTGACACGTCCGTGGGGCTAGGAGAACTTTACCTGCTGTCGTAAGGCGGTTTAACACAGCACCGCTCGTGGCTCCTCGGGGGGCCATTTTTTCGTCGAACCCACGTTAGTTCATGTTCAAGACGCTCCGAAGTCGGCTGGTGCTCATTGCATTGGTCATCATGATGTCAGGGTGGCAACTCTACTCGAACGGCCTGAAGCTCGGTCTGGACCTCCAGGGCGGGATGCACCTCGCTCTCGAAGTCGACGACCCTGACGGCACCATGACCTCTGCCGCCAAGGCCGACATGATCGATCGGGTTGATCGAATCATTCGGACCCGCATTGACGAACTCGGCGTTGAAGAGCCGCTCATCCAGCAGGTTGGGGGTGACCGCTTGATCGTCGAGCTCGCCGGCTTGTCTGACCAGGATCAGGCCAAGGACATCGTTCAGCGTAACGCGTTCCTCGAGTTCAAACTCGTGGTGGTGTCCTCGGATATGGAGAACGCCTTGACCCGGATGGATCGTGCGATTGTCGCGACCCTCGGCGTGGACTCGATCCGGGCTCTAGGTCGCGACGTCGCAGGTCCGACCAATCAGACGGATCTCGAGGGATTACTCTTCGGGAACACGGCAGACTCAACGAGTGCCGAGAGCGACTCAGCGCAGACGGAAGCGGAAGACGCGGCGCAAGCGGAGTTGGATGCTGCAGACGCGCTGCGACCTTTCTCGTCTCTCCTGAATTTCGGCGACGCTGAAGGGACCTTCCTCATTGCCATCGAGGACGTGCCGGTCGCAGAGATGTTCCTAGGGATCGAGGGCGTCGAGCGCGCCTATCCACGTAACCAAGTACTGCAATGGGGATCCGAACTCGTCGCCCAGGGTGCGAGGACCTACAAGCGCTTGTATGTGCTCGAAGAGGAGGCATTCATCACGGGTGACCTTCTGGAGGATGCAACGGCATCCAGGGACCCGCAGTTCAACCAGTCCCAGGTTCAGTTCGAATTCTCTCGTGCAGGTGGTCGTGTCTTTAGCCAGGTCACCGGGCAGCATGTAAACGACTACCTCGCCATCGTACTCGACGGCGAAGTCATGAGCGCTCCGGTCATCCGTGATCGCATCGGCGCGCGTGGCCAGATCGATATGGGCGCAGGGACTCCTCTTGAGGAAGCGGCTGACTTGGCCCTCGTGCTCCGGGCCGGTGCGCTCCCGGCGAAGATCAACATTATCGAAGAACGCACCGTCGGCCCCTCACTTGGTCAAGACTCGATCGACCAGGGGAAGATTGCCGGAATCGTCGGCCTCGTGATGGTGGTCGTGATCATGCTCTCGTACTACAAGATGGCCGGTCTCCTGGCCATTGCCGCGCTGGGGGTCTACGTGGTCCTCGTCCTGGGAGGGCTCGCCGGTATCGGTACCGGGGCAGTGCTCACGGTGCCGGGTATCGCGGGACTCATCCTGTCCGTCGGCATGGCAGTCGATGCCAACGTTCTGATCTTCGAACGCATTCGTGAGGAACTCGACGAAGGACGCGCAACACGCACGGCTGTCGATGAGGGATTCCAGCACGCAATGTCGGCGATTGTCGACGCCAACATCACCACGCTCATTACGGCTCTGATTCTCATGCAGTTCGGGACGGGCCCGGTTAAGGGCTTCGCAGTGACGCTATCGATCGGAATCGTGGCGTCGTTCTTCTCCGCTCTCTTCGTGACCCGATCCCTCTTCCTGTTCTATCTGAACGGGAAGAAGGCATCGGATCCGATCAGCATCTGACCGACGACAACCATGAGACTCTTTCAAGACAGCGCCTACAAGTTCATCGAAGGGCGCAAGAAGGCCTACGTGGTCTCCGGTGTGATCATCGCCCTGGGGATTGCCGCGATGATCCTCAACGTGGCTACGATTGGCAGTTGGCAGAACTACGGGGTCGATTTCACCGGCGGTTCGCTGATCCAGGTGAGATTCGACGAACCGATCACGGACGCAGCGCTACGAGCTGCGCTTGGTGGTGCTGAGGCGCCCCCGGTAACCCGGTTCGGTACGGAGAACGAATACGTGATTCGGGCCCCGATCGATGACGATTCGTCGATCAATGAGGTTGCGGAGGCGGTGGAAGTTCAAATCTCCGCCGTGTACCCTTCCGGGACCTTCGAAGTCGTTCGTACGGAACTGGTCGGTGCGAAGGTCGGTGGTGAGCTCCAGGTCAAGGCCCTGTACGCGATCCTCTTCTCGTTCCTGCTGACGTTGCTGTATCTCGCGTTCCGTTTCGAGATGCGCTTCGGAATGGCCGCGGTGATCGCGACGGCGCACGATTTGCTGGTCACGCTTGGGTTCCTGGCTGTGTTTAAGGTCGAAATCGCGCTGCCGACCGTGGCGGCGATCCTGACTATTGTCGGGTATTCGCTCAACGACACGATCGTCGTGTTCGACCGTGTCCGCGAGAACCTGCAGAAGAAGGGGGCGCGCAAGCGCGACCCGATCGATCTCGTGAATGGCTCGATCAATGAGACGTTGCCGCGTACGGTTCTGACGTCGGGAACAACTTTGGCGGTGCTTATGGCGCTGCTGATCCTCGGTGGTCCCGTCCTGTTCGACTTCACGCTCGTTCTGATCCTAGGTGTCGTGATCGGTACCTATTCGTCGGTCTTCGTTGCATCTCCGGCGCTGGTCGAAATTCAGAAGAGGTTCGGTACAGGACAGTCGAGTGAGAAGAAAACGAAGATCGAGCCCGCCACGGTTTAGTACCGCCCAGCTAAGACTCAGACCGCGCCGCGCGAGCGGCAGCAGTGAGGGGGAGCCTCATCGAGCTCTTCGACAGCCACTGTCATCTTACCGACACCGCCTTCCGGCAGGACCGGGAGGCGGTGTTGCGTAGGGCCTCTGAGGCAGGGGTGACCCGCTTCGTGTCGATTGCTTCGAATGTGAGTGATGCCCAAGCAGCCGTCGATTTCGTCGCAGACGTCGATGGCGCGTGGTGCACGGCAGGTGTCCACCCGCACGAGGCCGGGGAGGCCGCTCCCGATGCCGTAGACGCCGTCCGTGAACTCGCTCGTCATGACGAGGTGGTCGCGATCGGTGAGACGGGCCTCGACTTCTTCTATGACAACGCTCCACGAGATGTGCAGCGAGGACTCTTCGACGCACACTTGGCGCTTGGCGCGGAGTTGAATCTTCCTGTGGTTGTACACGCGCGGGCCGCTGACGAAGAAGTGGCTGCCGCTCTTCGAGGAATGCCGCCCGGTACCATGGGCGTATTGCATTGTTTCACCGGGGGCGAGAAGGCCTTCTCGGAAGCGATGGCGTGCGACTGGTACGTCTCCTTTTCCGGAATCGCCTCATTCAAGAGCTTTGAGCCTGTGGATCTGCTGCGCCAAGTTCCGGACGATCGGTTGCTGATTGAGACGGACTCACCCTACCTGGCTCCCGTACCTCTTCGAGGTAAGCGGAATGAGCCTGCCTTCGTGGCACATGTGGCCGAGGCCGTGGCGCGTCATCTCGATCTCAGCGTGGGGGAGGTTGCGCGACGCACTTCCGAGAACGCCTGCCGCTTCTATTCTGTATCCTGATGCTCGCATCCCGTAACATCCTTCCGGCGCTTTGTAGATTCACGCATGGCTAGACGCATTCAAATCCTTCCGGACGTCGTGGCGAATCAAATCGCTGCGGGTGAGGTCGTTGAACGGCCTGCGTCGGTCGTGAAGGAATTGGTCGAGAACGCACTCGACGCACGAGCAACCAAGGTCGACGTCGCAGTGGAGCGGGGGGGCAAACGCCGTATCCGCGTAAGCGACGACGGCGTAGGCATGGGCCGGGAAGACGCGCTGTTGAGTCTGGATCGGCACGCGACTAGCAAGATCTCCCACGCCGATGACCTGAAGGGTATTCGGACGTTTGGGTTTCGTGGGGAAGCTCTGCCCTCGATTGCCGCGGTGTCTCGTTTGACCCTCGACACCAAGGACACCGATGACGAGGTGGGCACACGGGTCAGCGTGAACGGCGGACAAATCTCGTCCGTGGCGGACTTGCCCCGGCAGCGCGGGACTACAATCGAAGTTCGGAATCTGTTCTTCAATGCTCCCGTCCGCGCTAAATTTCTGAAGGCGGTGTCCGCCGAGACCCGTGCGGTAAGTGAAGCGGTCACTGCGCTGGCGTTAGCGAATCCACGGGTCGGATTTGTACTCACGTCGGACGAACGCACCCTGCTGGAACTCCCCGCAGCGAAGGACGCCGCGGGCCGTGTGTCACAACTATGGGGCCCGGAGGAAGCCGGTACCCTGATCCTCGCTACGGGTGAGGAGAACGGAATGGAGTTGAAGGGGCTCGTACAGCGGCCAGACGCGGCCAAGCCAGGTATGCGACGCAGCTTCTTGTTCGTGAACGGGAGACCGTTCCGGGCGCCCCAGATCGTGCAGGCTGCGGAACGTGGATATCGCACCACGATCCCTCACGGTGTGAGACCCTGGATCTTCTTCTATCTCCACGTCCCAGATGGGTCTGTTGATGTGAACGTACATCCAGCGAAGGCAGAGGTACGCTTCCGGGATTGGCCGCGCGTGGAAGAGCTGGTGGAGATCGCGGTACGGAAGGCGCTGGACGCCGAGCACAGTTCCGCGACGTTCGACACACAATTGGCAGCTCCGAGTCTCGCTGTGAGGGAACGGGGTGACACGCCCCCACCGCCGGCTCCGGACCCCGACGACCAGATGGCGTTGTTCGTATCGGGCGGTGCTCCGAAAGCGGTGCAACCGCGCGGTGACAGCTCTTCGGGCGGTGCTGAGAGATCCGATTCGCTCACGGAGCGACTGGGCTCCTACACTCCGGTGGATCCCGTCGGCGCCTCGCGTCCGCGGCTCTGGCAGGTTCTCAATACATACATCCTTGCCGAGACCCGCGACGGAATCTTGATCGTAGATCAGCACTCGGCGCATGAGCGAGTGCTCTTCCAGCAGTTGATGGACGCCTACGACCGGGGCGGCCAGGACGGCCAGCGACTTCTCTTTCCGTTGACCATCAGATTGACTCCGCTCGAACTCGAACAGGTGGTAGACCTCAAGGGGCTCCTTGAGCGCTCTGGCTTCGAGGTCGAACCGTTTGGTGGAGACACGGTGATCGTCCATGCGGTGCCGAACCCGCATCGCTACTTCGATGGGGAACGTGCCTTTCGGGAAATGATCGACGAACTGACCAACGGGTCAGAGTTGGTGCGCTCGGCGAAGAACCAACACGAGCGGATCGCGATGACCTTCGCCTGCAAGGGTGCAATCAAAGCCGGGCAGAAGCTCTCAGCCGGCGAAATGCAGGAACTCTTCGATCAGCTCTTCGCGACCGAATTGCCGCACCACGATGTGCACGGACGCCCTACTCTCGTGCGGCTCTCTGGGGCGGAGTTGGCCCGAAAGTTCGGCCGCTGAAGTGAAAGGAGAGACGCCGACCTTCCTGGCCATCGTCGGGCCCACTGCATCGGGTAAGACGCAGCTGTCCATGGCCGTGGCGGCGCGGATGCCCGTTGAAATCATCTCGATGGACTCGCGTCAGGTATATCGCGGCATGGATGTGGGGACAGACAAGGTGACTGCAGAGGCTCGCGCCCTGGTCCCTCACCACTGCCTCGACCTCATCGATCCCGACCAACGGTATTCCGCGGGCCGGTTCGCCCGTGATGTTCGGCGGTGGGTCGGAGAAATCCGGGGACGGGGCAGGCTCCCGTTGCTCGTCGGCGGCACCGGTTTCTTTCTCAAGTCCGTGATGGAGCCGATCTTCGCCGAGCCACCCTTGAATGAGGCCCGACTGCAGGCCCTGCGGAGTTATATGGCCCAGATGGATGTGGAGACCCTCGCACTCTGGGTTCACCGGCTTGACCCTGTTCGGGCGGAACTCGCGGTGCAGGGTGGGCCACGACGTATGACCCGTACCATCGAGGTAGCGCTGCTTACGGGACGTCCTCTGTCGTGGTGGCACCGCGAGGCGCCTACGGAGGCAGACCCGTTGAATGGGTTTGTGGTCGTTCTGGATGTGCCTCGGGACGAGATGGATCGGCGAATCGATGCTCGTGTTGAGAGCATGGTGGAACGGGGGTTACTCGAGGAGGTACGCAGCTTGCTGGATGCAGGCTACGGGATGGACGATCCTGGTATGACCGGTACAGGTTATCGGCAAATCGCACGCCACTTGGAAGGTGAGATGACGCTCGACGAGGCCCTAAGTGAGGTCCGGCAGGCCACTCGCCGCTACGCGCGGCGACAGATCACTTGGTACCGACATCAACTGCCCACCTCCGTCCCTCATATCGACGCGATGCGGCCGGTCCAAGAGCAGCTGTCGTCCGTACTTTTAGGGTGGAGTGCAGCAGGGGGCTCGTTGCCCGGGTCACGATCCCTGTCCTTGGGAGCCACACCATGAAAATCGGAATCACCTGTTATCCGACGTACGGCGGATCCGGTGCTGTAGCTACCGAGTTGGGTCTCCTTCTCGCAGAGAGGGGGCACGAGGTCCACTTCGTGTCGTATGCTCTGCCGTTCAGGCTCAACAAGTTCCGCGAGCGGGTCTTCTTCCATGAAGTAGAGATGGAGGACTACCCCCTCTTCGAGCACCCACCGTATTCGTTGGCCTTGGCTGTCGCCCTCCATGACACTGCCAAGAAGCACGAACTGGACCTCGTCCATGTACACTATGCGATTCCGCATGCTACGTCGGCCTGGATCGCCCAGGAAATGCTCGCTCAAGAGCGCGATCTCAAGATTCTGACGACGCTGCACGGGACCGATATCACCCTGGTGGGTCTGCATCCGTCATTCCACGCGATCACCCGGTTTTCGATTCTTCGTTCTCACGGGCTCACTGCGGTGTCCGAGTTCCTGAAGCGTGAGACCGTTCGTGATTTCACTGTCCCGGAGGACCGTATCGAAGTGATTCCGAACTTCATCGATACGAAGGTGTTTCGACCGGGCCTGGAGCCCTGCCACAGGGCTACACTCGCGCCCGACGGCGAGAAAATTGTCATGCACATTTCCAACTTTCGGTCTGTGAAGCGCGTCGAGGACGTGGTCGCCACGTTCGCTCGCTTGAATGACAAGGTGCCGTCGCGCCTCGTACTGGTCGGAGATGGCCCGGATCGACTCAGGGCGCTCATGAAGGCGGAGGAACTGGGTGTTCGTGATCAGGTTCTCTTCTTGGGGAAACACACCTCCGTGCATGAGTTGTTGTCATGCGCCGACCTCTTTTTGCTCCCTTCAGAGAGCGAGTCGTTTGGCTTGGCCGCTCTGGAGGCCATGGCATGTGGGACTCCGGTAGTGGCATCGAACGCGGGTGGGATCCCAGAGGTCGTTGTGGACGGGGAAACCGGATATTTGTTGGACATCGGAGACATCGATGGCATGGCCGATGCCGGGACCCGGATCCTAGAGGATGAGGATCATTGGCAAAGACTGTCGGAGGGCGCCCGTGCCATGGCGGTTGAACGCTTCTCTGCGGCCCGCGTGGTGCCACAGTACGAGGCATACTACGACCGAGTGGTCAACGGCGGTGGCGAGTGACGATCTGGGAGGCCGTCTTTCTCGGATTCGTCCAGGGGGCCACCGAGTTCCTTCCCGTGTCGAGTTCGGGACACCTGGTCATCGCGCAGACCCTGATGGGGATCGACATGACCGGCGTCGTGTTTGAGGTCGCGGTTCATGTCGCGACTCTCGTGTCGATCCTATGGGTGTACCGAGAGCGTGTGTTGGCTCTTGTGTCCGGGATCTTTGCGAAGGACGGCAAGACCTACGAGTACGTCGGATTGCTGATGGTCGCGACACTCCCAGCCGGCCTGGCTGGTGTCTTTGCGAAGGACTGGATCGAGGGGCTCTTCGAGAACCCCATGGCGCCCGGGATCGCTCTTTTGGTAACCGGGGTCGTTTTGTGGTCGAGTCGGGGCCCCATTGAACGCGCGGCCCTCGCTCGGCCAGGCTGGACCGCTGCCTTGGCGATTGGGGTTGCGCAGGCATTCGCGTTGGTGCCCGGTATTTCCCGTTCGGGGTCCACAGTGGTTGTCGCACTGTGGCTCGGTGTCGCATCGGAGGAGGCAGCCGCGTTTTCCTTTCTGATGGCGGTTCCCGCGATTGCTGGAGCGGCTGTGTTGCAATTCGGAGGATTGGGCGGGGGCGGGGGACCAAGCTCGGCTGCTCTCCTGGCCGGTGGTGTCACGGCCGCGCTTACCGGCGTCTTCGCCATCAAGACATTCGTGGCCATGCTCAGCAAGAAATCTTTCTATCTTTTCGCTCCCTATTGCTGGGTCGCGGGAGCCGGGTTCCTGACCTTCCTATGGGTACGCTGAGCCTGCTCGCCTAGCAGATGCATCCGATGATGACGGAGTGGGAGGGGGCCCCGTTGCATACATGGGCCGCGGCATGGGGCGTCCCTCAATTGCTTGTGTGGGACCGGGTCACATCCACGAATGACGTACTCCTCGGCTGTGCCTCTGAAGGGGCTCCCGTACATACCGTCGTGATTGCGGATGAACAATCTGAAGGAAGGGGCCGCCGGGGGGCTGATTGGTTTTCTCCGTCGCAGGGCGGCCTGTGGATTTCTTTCCTCGCGTGTCCGGGGCCCGAGAGTGCTCCCGTGCTCCCACTCCTGAGTGGGATTGCCGCGGCCCGCGCCATTGAACAGTCAGTATTGGGGTGGCGCGGGTCTGCGTCTCGTGTGGGTCTGAAGTGGCCGAACGACCTCATCATCGCGGATCGCAAGGTCGGTGGTGTGCTTTGTGAGGCAGTGGGAGGTCGCGTCGTGATCGGGATCGGGATCAATGTGAGGGCGACAGTCCAGGACCTGCCCCCGGAAATTGCTGACCGTGCGGGTGCCGTTGAAGAGTTCGCAGTGACACCGGTGCGTCATTCGGCACTGGCAGGGGCGCTTGTTAGGGAGCTGGCAGGGCTCACCGAGACTGCGGGCCGTATGATCGGGGTGACCGAACTGGCTGAACTCCGGGACCGCGATGTTCTTTCCGGGCGTCGCGTGATCACGGAACAAGCCGGTGAAGGAGTGGCTATCGAGATCAGTCCGGAAGGAATGCTCCTACTGGAGCGGCCGGACGGCTCGCGGGTATCTGTCGTCGCAGGGAGCGTGCGGCCGATATTGTGATTCTTCTGTCGAGATTCTGAGTCTGGAGAGACCGATGCAACTCGTCGTCGACGTAGGTAACACCGAGACCGTTGTTGGTTTGGCATTGAGCCCGACCGACATCGTGAATCATTGGCGTGTATCTTCATCCGTCCCGCGCACTGAGGACGAGATGACCGCGCTCATTCGTGCATTCTTGACCGGCGATGGCGTCGATGAGAACCTCATCACCCAGGGGGTTGTCGGGTCCGTCGTACCGTCGGTGAACCACGTGTGGATGAAGACTCTCGGCAAGATCGTGAGCGGCGACGTGCTTGCGGTCGGTCCGGGGAGCGACCTGCCCATTCGGCTCGACGTTGAAGAGCCGATGTCTGTGGGCGCGGATCGTGTGGTAAATACACTCGCGGCTATGGAGCTCTACCATCGAGACACGATCGCGGTCGATCTCGGGACCGCCACCACCTTCGACTGCATTACGGGCGAGGGCGTCTTCAAGGGTGGGGTGATTTCCCCGGGGCTGAATGCCGGCATGGACTGGTTGGCCGCACGTACCGCCAAGCTGCCCAAGGTCGAACTCCAGCCACCCGGACTAGTAATTGGCCGCCGTACGGATACCTGTATCCAGAGCGGCGTCTTCTATTCGGCGCTCGACGCGGTAGATGGCATCGTGAGGCGGATAAAGAACGAGTGGGGAAGTCCGGATGCTCTAGTCGTAGCCACAGGCGGCTTCGCGAACACGATTGCTCCTCACCTTCAGACTGTCGATGAGACTGAGCCATTCCTGACGCTTTATGGCCTTGCGATGGCGGGTAAACACATTGCCGGTGCTTCCTGAGGACGGCGTGAAGTCGCTAGTTTCCCAGTCTTGGTACCTGTACCCAACACACTGATTCGGTCCCCATGACGCTTTCTCCCGTTTTTCGTTCCCAGGATGCTGTCCTGCTCCTCGCTGGACAGGGCGTTTGGGATCATTTGGCCGGTGATATGGAGGCCCAAGCGAACGCTGTGCGGATGGTCTACGCGGACCTGGAAGGGGTTCTCGGGGAGGAATTCCGCACAGAGGCCGCACACGTGCCGTCCGCGAGTGAAGTCACAACTCCAGAGGGGCTCCACTTTTTGCAGGAGTACTTCTTCTTGATCCTCTTCCGCTCGATCTTCGGGTCCCTCGGTGTGACTCAGGATCGGTTGAAGGCGTACACGGAGCTGAACTTCTGCATCAAGGGCACGATCACGGCCGCAGACAACATCTTCGACGACCAGGAAAAGTCGCTTCTGCCGCTCGCGCCCCACGCTGGGGTTCGCTTTGTGTCCATTCTACAGCTCATGAGCTTTGAGCGGCTGACACGGAAGGTGTTGGACCGGGCACAGGACGCTGCGATCCTCACGGGGGATCAGCGCGATGGTATACAGAAGGGGCTCTTGGACCGCATGGCCTCGATCGGCATCCTAGAAGGCTCCGAAGAGGGAGGGGTCGATGAGATCCCGACACCGGAGGTCATGGTCGAGAAGGTGCATCGGATCCGGGGCGGGTCGCTTTTCGCCTTAGCGTTTGCTGCTCCGAGCGTGCTTGAAACGGGCGACATGGCAGAAAAGATGGCCAAGGCCGAGGTCGCTGTGGCCCAACTCGGTACGGCTTTCCAGATCGTCGACGATCTCACCGATTTCGAATTCGATGTGGGCCGACGGACGCATAACCTCCTCACGTCGCAGATCCATCATCATGGATCGCCTGAGGAAAAGGCTGCGCTTGATCGATTCTGGAACGGTGAAGCCGTTGCAGAGGGTGCTGTCGAGAGCATCTTCCGCCACTCGGCGCGGGCTGTCCTCGAGACCGCGTATGCCGAGGCACGCGCTGCGTTCGCGGGTCTACAGGCGCTAGGTCACTGGTTTGATCCGGCGCTCGCAGACGAGGTCGTACATGCCATTGTCGGGTTAGACGGCGTCGCGCGAATGGAAGCGCTGACTTCCGAGGCGTAGTTCACCCCGAGCCGTGTCATGCGGGGAGCAGGGAGACACGACTAACGCCCCTGGGGCGTCGCGCCGATCAGTGCCGTTACGGTTTCACCGATGTGGACCATCTGCGCCTGTCGCCGGCCCGCCCAGGTAGAGAGCCTCAAGAGGTTCGAGGCCACGGCCGTTGCGCCGAAGAAGGTCATGAGGACCGGAAGGACGAGCGCCGCGCGCCCAAGATCCTTTGGCGCCGAACGTCTCGCGGAGCTCACCAACCAGCACGCCCCATTCCCGGTCTGTCAGTGCACGGGAGAGTGCGATCCAGACGCCTCAGATTCGGCATGAGGCTCGATTTAAGATCCGGTCACCGCCCGGCCAAAGATCTCGTTGAGCTCTTCGTCGCTGTATTTGTGCTCCTCGCTCATACCGACTTCCGGGCAATGTGTATGTTAGAGGCGAACACGGGGCGGCCCCCGGGAGTATGGGAAGATGTTCTATTCTGACTCGGCCGGTAAAGTCTTTCCACCACGCCGGTGAAACAAAAGGCAAGGGAAGGGAATGAGCATCGCAATTCTAATTTTGCTGTTCGCAGTCGTGATCGGCACGACCGGAATGGTCGGGATGTTTGCGTATTTCTTCCACCGCATGAGTCGATTAGAGAGTGGTCGCGGTACGGACGGTCGCTCGGATCACCTCATCCAGCGCGTCGAGGCGATGGAAGAGGAGTTGCTCGCTACCCATAGCGAAATCGTGGCATTGGTCGAGCGGTTGGACTTCACCGAGAAGCTCCTCACGCCGAGTGAGAGCGAATCGGGCACGAGGGATTGAGGAGCGAGCGGGTCTGATGGCAGGTTCTAGTTTTGGCGGGTTCGGCATCGGGGAGGTGCTGTTCATTATGGTGATCGTTCTTCTTCTTTTTTCAGTTCGACGGAGTAACCCAAGGCCATGAAAAGATTCTACTCCAGGTCACTCGGGGCGATTTTATACACCCTGCTGCTACTCGGACTCTCTGCCTGCGTGGCCGGGAGCGGGCGACCGACTGCCGACCCATTCGCTGGAGGCACTGGCGGTGCACGTCCGGAACGTTCTTCCGGACCTGAGTCGCGGACCGTCAAGATCCATGTACGGAATGTAAATTTCATGGACGCCACGCTCTACATCACGGAGCCGGGTCGGCGGCGCATTGGGCGAATTCCCGGAAACGAGACGCGCACCTTCGATGTGTCCTCGGCGGGATTCACGCAGGTACGGTTTCGCGCCGAGCTCTTGGGGGGCACGACCTGCACCACGTGGTACGTGCAAGCGGACGCCGGAGGTGACGTCGACGTCCTCATCGATTCGATGGAGCGACCCCGGCGGCCGAACGGACAAATGTCGCTCTGCGACGCGCAGACACGCCGCCGACGATAGGCGATTCGGGCCTCGCCCGTGAGCGAGGACGGGTCGCTAAGACTCTTCGAGTCGAACCCCTCGGATGGGGCCCGAATGAGAAAGCTCACCTAGGCGTTGCAAGGGCAGGGGAAATGCGCGAAGGTTGGGCGTACAAGAGTCATCAGAGATGAGGCTTGATTTTTGAAAATGACGGCGATGGTCTCGTGTTTCTAGGAGGTCGACGTCGTTTGGATTTGTGACCACGTTGGTCACGCCCGCGCGGGAGTGCCGCGCAATCAGCAGGTCGGTTAGTACGTATTTACGTGATTCCGGCTCGCATCACCAAGGAGCGCACGAAATGCGTACCAAGGGAACCGTTAAGTGGTTTAACGATCAGAAGGGATTTGGCTTCATCACGCCGGAGGACGGAAGCAAGGACTGCTTCGTCCATCACAGCGCGATCCAGGCCGAGGGTTTCAAGACCCTCGCCGAGGGAGCTTCGGTCGAGTTTGATATCGTCGAAGGAGCCAAAGGTCCGGCCGCTGAGAACGTGGTCGCTAGTTAGATCTGGGTTAAGAAGGACAGAAGAGGCGTCCCGCATTGCGCGGGGCGTCTCTTTTTTTGTCCCTACGGTTGCCGGCTTCCCGTTTTCTGCGACATGTTCTGGGATGATCTCTCAACTATGTCCGGCCGTGCGACGCACTAGGATGTGCTGCGCCTTGGCTGCGTGCCTTGTTCTCACTCCTCGCCCGGTCGACGCCCAGACTCGCGCGCTCACGACCAATAATCGGACGATCTTGGGTTCGTCTGAGGATCTGACGGCGGGGGTCACCTTCGTGGACGTTGACGGGGACCAGGACCTTGATGTCATCTACGCCAACGGACGGCACTGGGCCCAACTCAACGAGGTCTACCTGAACAATGGTGTAGGCCAGTTCACTGTGGGTTTCGCGCTGGGTCCGGAAAAGGCGACGACCTACGCAACGCCGGCCGGGGATCTTGACCACGACGGAGATGTCGACGTCGTGGTCGGAAATGATCGAGCCGAGAACTGGGTGTACCTGAATGACGGCCACGGTCGCTTCGAATTGGCGTGGTCTGTGGGTCCGGAGGTTGAACCAACACGGAGCGCGCAGCTCTACGACCTGAACGGCGACGGTTCGCTGGACGTCTTTGTTACCAATCGCGGTACCGCGAACGGGTTCTACCTGAATGACGGGACCGGACACTTCGGCCCCAAAGTGGAGTTTGGTGAGGCCGACGGATCCACGATTGCCGTCGCCATTGGAGATGTCGATGCGGACGGACACCCGGACCTGGTGCTCGCCAACCGTGACGGACAGGCGAACCAGATCCTCATCAACGACGGAAATCTCGGCTTCGACCGAGCCGTGGAGTTCGGCACGGGGAGCGACGAGACCCGCTCCGTGGCACTAGCGGACCTGGACGGGAACGGGACGCTGGATATCGTCGCGGTGAACATTGGTGAGCCGAACGCCACATATATGGGGCGAGGCGACGGGACATTCGCTCCGGGTCTCATGTTTGGTGGGAACGAGCAGACCTACGCGGTCGTGGTCACTGATGTCGATGGCGACGGGGCGCCTGACGTCGTCGTCGGCAACGTCCGGGAACGGAACGCTGTGTACTTCAACGACGGTGCGGGAGGGGTTACGGAAGGGCAGTGGCTCGGCGAGGAACGCGATACGTCCTACGGTATCACGGCAGGTGACCTCAACGGCGACGGGTTTCCCGAGATTGGATCTGCGAACTCCGGGGCCGTAAACCGGATCTTCCTCAACGTGCCCGCTGGGGCGGGGCGCTGACCCCGCCTGAAGCCTAAGGAGTCGGTCCGCCTTCTGGCGACTCCTGTCCTGCGCCGAGAAGATCCTCGGTGAAGTCCACACGCTCGGTCAGGCGCTAGACCTGTCGCTCGAGTTGCCGTATGTGCTCAGCCGTGTCTTCGTCGACGCTGTCGTCGACCCGCTGCAGCTTCGCCCATTCGAGCTTGGAATCGAGTTGGGCCTTGTAAGCCTTCAGGGCGATGATGCCGATACCAATCGCTCCTGAACTGAGAAACAGGGCGAAGGTGCCTGTTCCGTCCCAATCCACTGTGGTGATGCCGCGTGGACCGGGCCAGGATGAGATGCGTCGGGGTCTTATGGCCCCGGAGGAACCTATGGTTCGTACGGGTAGGAGTCCCGCCCGGGTTCCGTCGCCCTGAGACGGGTGGGTTCCGGTCCCGAGTCACCGCTGTTGGCGGGATCGAGACCGGAGTCCCCGATCTAGTTGTTGCCTCTGCCGCCGCTCCGGCTGCTTCCGCCGATCGGGTCACCAGCGGGCATCTGCAGCGTTGGCCCAGGAATCGTGTTTTCGATGCGCGACTGCCAGCGGCGAATATCTGCGGCCACTAGGCGCTCGTGAGGTGTTGCGGAGCCTGCGGCCTCGATTCCAGCGGCGAGCTGATCGATCCGGTCCGCGAGTACCGCGCGCACTTCCGCGGCCGTCTGCGAACGACTGGCCTGCTGCATCATTTTGTCGGCCACGGCCCGCTGTACGGTGTGGAGAACCTGCGCCTGATATTCGTTGCTCGGCGTTGCCACACCCCAGGTCGCGTCCAGCAGCCGGTCCGTGACCTCCTCAAGATCGGGATAGTCACCCTGACTGCCGTAAAGAACGAGTCGAGCCATGCGCTGCGGCTGCAGGATCTCTCCCACTGCGAAGGCCGCCGCGGCACCGGCCGCACCAAGGGGGTCGAAGATGAGTTCGGTGTTGCCCGGGAAGGACTCGCCATCCGCATGCCGATACGCCGGGGGCGGGAGGAGCTCGAGGATGTTGTCGGGCAAGGCGAGGAAGTCCACGCTCAACGTGGACAGGATCGTCTCCAGGGCGTCACGCTGCTCGTCTGCGTCGACGACGGTGAACGGCGTCTGTCCATCACCCTTCAGGGCGTAACGATAATCCGCACCGCCCAGACTCTGGGCTGCGGAGCGGAGCTGGAAGCGGTGGTGCATGTAGAGCGGCAGGAGCACGTACTCGAGGTTCGAAAGCGGCTCGCCGTCTCTGATGGCATCCGGCCCGAAGTTGTCCAGCCCGATGTCACGAATGCGAATCTCGAGTTTAAGGTGGTCAACCAAGTTGGAGCCGTTGTCCCATACGCTGGCGTATTGATGGGCTGCGCCGATGAAGTTGTTGTTCGTGTGGCCCATATAGACGAGCCCTTCCGCGACGCCCTGGTCTGCGATCTCTCGTAGCGCGGCAACCTCGTCCGTCCCCGCCGGAAAGTCTCGGTAGAGCCAGTTCACGCTGAGTTCGTCGTACTTCCCGATGCGTTGTACGTATGCATTCGAGAGGTCGATCTGGCCGTTCCGGTCTATTTGGGCGTATGGCGCCGGATAGTCCATCACACTCTCCCGGCCGTATGCGCTTGCCATGTAGTTGTGCGGGAATCCGATCGTGTGCCCGACCTCATGGGCGGACAGTTGCCGCACCCGTGCGAGGGCCATCTCGACGGCGTCCGACTCGGGAGCCACTTGTGCCAGGTATTCGAAGTTGGGCGCCGCTTCAAACTCGGCACAGGATTCGTAGTACTCACATCCGGACTCCAGCGAACCCGGCATGGCGGACAGGAAATCCTGTTCGGTAATGCCGCCGCCGCTGAAGGGAGGCACCATACCCTGGCCGTGTAGGTAGTCCTGGCGAAGGCGCAGTGAGCCCAAATTGACGACGCCCCGGATGATCTCGCCGGTGCGCGGGTCGGTGATGGTGTTGCCGTAGGAGTAGCCGCGTGTCCGCCGGTGCGTCCAGTGGATCATGTTGTAGCGGACATCTTGAGAATCAATGCCGTCAGGAAGCACTTCGACCTGAAAACCATCGATGAAACCAGCCGCTTCGAATGCGGTGTTCCACCAGCGGGCTCCCTCGATCAGGGCGCTGCGGACGGGCTCTGGAGTACCGGGATCCACGTAGTAGACGATGGGATCGACCGCGGCTGAGCGCTCGGCGATCGGATCCGTCCGCTCGAGGCGATGCCGCGCGACCCAACGGACTCGGAGATCTTCGTCGATCGCCGTCCCGTAATCGGCGATGGTCGGACCCTGCACGCCCACCCGAGGATCTGCGACCCTCGTCTCATAAGCGTTGTCGGGCAGGGCGATGAACGAATGATGCTGCCGGAGCGTGATCGCTCCACCACTCGCAGCGACACTGCGAACTAGAAAACCAGGGTCGCTACTCGTGAACGTGAGCGTCGCCTCCACTTCGATGTTCTCTGGGAACGCACGAGTCGCTGGTAAGTGGATCGCGCTGCGACTGCGATCGAGCGTGAAAGTTCCTTGATTACGCGCGGCGATTTGGTCAGCGATGCCACGAGCATCCCGGAGGAAGAACGAAGTCGCGTCCACCAGCACACGGTCATCGCTCTGAGCTACGATGTCGAAACCCCAATGCACGGACGGCGCGAAGGCGTCACGTACCGCATCCACCTCAGCCGGATTCTCAGAGATCGCGCGGAACCGATAGTTCGGCTCCATGAGAAGAACGCGTGGGCCGATTCGTTTGGCGGACAGGATGTAAGCCCCGCCGAGCTGACCCCGATCGATACCTACCGGGTTGCTGCCCAAGCCTGAGCCCATCGAGATCTGATAGAGGAACTCCGTGTCGAGCTTGTCGATCTCCCAATAGAAGGCACCCGTTCCGTCGTCCCAGTACAGGTTGAAGAAGCCAGTGAAGGCCTGCGTGCCCTCCGTCTTCGATTCGATGGTGGGGAGTTCGTCCTCCTGGGCTGTCGCCTGGGTGGGGGAGAGCGCGAGGGCGGAAACGGCTAGGAGCGCAAAAAGGAGTCGTGGTACGCGGAACGACATGGAGTCACCTCGGTTTGGAGCGGTAAGCGCCCAGGATGGGGGATCTCGCCCCGCGTCGCCAGTGAGGCCGGGTGCTCCGCTTGCCTCACGCCGACTCGGCCGCGTCCCCGGCCCTCTTGAGTTTGTTCGTCGGGGCACCTGTGGGCACGCAGCCTGCCGGATGGGCCCGTGTAATGCCGGCGGCGATGACCCTCGGCATGCTCCACTTCTTTTCGTCCGCCTGTTGGACTCTGCCTGGTGGCCTCCAGCGGAGTAGTGCCTCTACAGACGCTCCTTTGTCAGGCGCGCGGAATCGGGGCTCCCGGGGGATGGGCCGGTCGCCCATCCGGTCGCTTGACACCCCCGCATTCCCGGCGAAGTTATTTCCCTGTTAGCACTCAGATACAATGAGTGCCAACCTGGAAAACCTGCCTATCAATGCCCCATTTCAAGTAGGAGTATGGCCAATGGGTAACGCCGCGAATGAGGTCAAGCCACTTGCTGACCGCGTGGTCGTAATGCCGCTCGACGAAGCCGAGCAGATGCGGGGTGGCCTCTACATCCCCGATACGGCGAAAGAAAAGCCCTCCCAGGGTGAAGTCATCGCCGTCGGTCCGGGAAAGCTCTCTGATGAGGGTGCCCGGCTCGAGATGGACGTGAGTGTTGGCGACAAGGTGCTGTACGGGAAGTACAGCGGCACCGATGTCACGCTGGGCGGTGAGGAATACCTCATCCTCCGCGAATCCGACATTCTCGCCATCGTTCCGTAACGCAATCGCAATCGACTAGGAGATACGAATCATGGCAGCTAAAGAGCTGGGATTCGACGTCGAGGCGCGTGCGCGTCTCAAGAATGGCGTCGACAAGCTTGCTCGGGCCGTGAAGGTCACGCTCGGGCCGAAGGGTCGTAACGTGATTTTGGACCGGAAGTTCGGTTCCCCCACGGTTACGAAGGATGGAGTTTCGGTCGCGAAAGAGATCGAACTCGAGGATCCCATTGAGAACATGGGTGCCCAGATGGTGAAGGAAGTCGCCACCAAGACGTCTGACGTCGCTGGTGACGGAACCACCACCGCAACCGTGCTCGCTCAGGCGATCTTCGGCGAAGGGCTGAAGAACGTTACCGCCGGTACGAACCCGATGGGCATCCGTCGTGGAATCGATAAGGGTGTTGAGATCGTCGTCGAGGGCCTCAGGGCACTCTCCGTCGAGACGAAAGGCAAGAAGGAGATCGCACAGGTCGGCGCGATCTCGGCGAACAACAACGCTGAGATTGGTGAGCTGATTTCTGACGCGATGGAGAAGGTCGGTAAGGACGGCGTCATCACGGTCGAGGAAGCACGTGGCCTAGAGACGACGCTCGAGACGGTCGACGGCATGCAGTTCGACCGTGGTTACCTCTCCCCGTACTTCGTGACGGATCCGGAGCGGATGGAAGCGGTACTTGAGGACCCGATAATCCTCATCCACGACAAGAAGATCGGCAGCATGAAGGATCTTCTCCCGATTCTCGAGAAGGTCGCGCAGATGGGTAAGCCCCTTCTGATCGTCTCTGAGGACGTCGAAGGCGAGGCCCTGGCCACGCTCGTCGTGAACAAGCTCCGCGGAACGCTCAAGGTTGCCGCTGTTAAGGCACCTGGCTTCGGTGACCGTCGTAAGGCCATGCTGCAGGACATCGCTGTCCTGACGGGCGGCCAGGTCGTCTCCGAGGAAGTCGGCTTCAAGCTCGAGAACGCTGTCGCCACCGACCTCGGTAGTGCCAAGCGTGTCGTGATCGACAAAGACAACACGACGATCATCGACGGTGCGGGCGAGAGTGAGCAGATCAAGGGCCGGATCGACGAAATCCGTGTCTCGATCGATAAGTCCACGTCGGACTACGACCGCGAGAAGCTCCAAGAGCGTCTCGCAAAGCTCGCCGGTGGTGTGGCCGTCATTAACGTCGGTGCCGCAACCGAGACCGAGATGAAAGAGAAGAAGGCTCTCGTGGAAGATGCACTTCACGCGACACGTGCGGCTGTTGAAGAGGGCATCGTCCCGGGTGGTGGTGTTGCCTTGCTTCGCGCGCAGGCGAGCCTGAACGAGACCACGCTGGACGAAGATGACGAGCAGGTCGGTCTGCAGATCCTCGTTCGTGCGCTCGAGCACCCGATTCGTCAGATCGCGACGAACGCAGGTGTTGAGGCCAGCATCGTGGTCGAAAACGTCCGTAACGGTGAGGGCGCCTTCGGTTACAATGCGCTGACCGACGAGTACGAGGACTTGGTTAAGGCTGGCGTGATCGACCCGACTAAGGTCGTTCGCTCAGCGTTGCAGAACGCGGCTTCGATCGCGGGTCTGCTTCTCACCACGGAAGCGGTTGTGGTGGATACGCCTGCTGATGATGCACCGCCGGCAATGCCGGGTGGTGGTGACATGGGTGGGATGTACTAGCCCAAGCAGTTCTAATGGGTACGAACGCGGCCCGGTCACCGAAAGGTGGCCGGGCCGTTGTTCGTGCAGGGTCGTCTTATCTTCCGGCATGTCTATCAAATCCTATATCCGCACGGTCCCCGATTACCCGAAGCCGGGAATTCTATTTCGGGACGTGACCGGACTCTTAGAGAACGCTGCCGGACTGCGGGAGGCCGTCGACGCCATCGTGGCTCGTTACAAGGACCAACCGGTCGACCTGGTCGCCGGCATCGAGGCCCGTGGCTTCATCTTCGGGACCGCCGTGGCCTATGCGCTCGGCGTCGGCTTCATTCCCATCCGAAAGGCGGGGAAACTCCCTGGTGACGTGATCGGGATCAATTACGAACTCGAGTACGGCACGGACAGGATAGAGGTCCACGTCGGAGCCATCCAGGACGGGAACCAAGTACTACTGATCGACGACTTGATCGCCACCGGCGGGACAGCGATTGCTGCGCTTGAGCTGATTCGCCGGTCCGGAGGGGTCGTGCCCGAAGCGTGCTTCGTGATCGACCTGCCCGACCTAGGGGGCGCGGATCGGCTCAGGGCGTCAGGGTGCGAAGCCCACGCGCTCTGCGCGTTCGAGGCGAATGACTGAAGAAGCCGCACGAATCCTCGCGGACTGGATCTCGATCCGAGCAGCTCCGGACTCCTTGATGGGCCTCCCCGACATCTGGAGACACCGTGGCCTGGTTCGATACCGCAGGGTATAATATCAGCTGTATGATTACACGGATGCGGGCCCGTTCGGAGGCTGCTGAATGAGAATACTCACCGCCATGTCGGCGCTAGGCGTGGTGCTAATTGTTGCGAGTGAGTCGATCCCTGGTGCCACAGATCATCTGGTTCATTCCGCGACCCTTATCGGGGTGGGCGAGGCCACGGACGTATCCCTCGAGGAGAACGAGGTTGTCCAGCAGTATTGCGTTCGTTGTCACAGTGACCGTCGCCTTACGGGTAATCTCTCTCTAGAGGGCTTTGACGCCTCGGCCCCGGAGACCAACGCTGTCGTGGCCGAGCGCATGGTGCGGAAGCTCCGAGCCGAGATGATGCCTCCGCCCGGGGCTCGGCGCCCTTCGGGTGACACGTTGCTCCGTTTGGTGGAGGGACTGGAAGCGCGCTTGGACGCGACGGCGGCTGCGAATCCGAATCCGGGCGCACGCACGTTTCAACGCTTGAATCGGGTCGAATACGAAAGGTCCATTCAGGACCTTTTGGCACTGAACGTGGACGCGGGGGCATACCTGCCGCTCGACACGAAGAGTGCCAACTTCGACAACATCGCGGATGTGCAACTGCTGTCCGCGACGCTCCTCGATTCTTACATGAACGCGGCCAGTGAGATCAGCCGACTTGCCGTGGGTGATACGGAAGCGCTGCCGAGCACCTCGACGTACACGAATGCGGGATACGTGACCCAGTGGGACCGCATCGAGGGGGCTCCGTTCGGGACTCGGGGTGGAATCTCCGTCTCGCACACCTTCCCAGCGGACGCTGAGTACGTCTTCAACATGGCGTTCGAGCACACGACGACCGGTGGCTTCTTCGGGGGAACGACCGCTGGAGAGCAGATCGAGCTGTCGGTGGACGGCGCCCGCGTCCAACTCCTCGATGTCGATCGATGGATGGACGTATCGGACCCGAACGGGGCAAACATGCGCTCCGAGCCGGTGTTCATCCCGGCGGGCCCACATCGAGTGACAGCGGCGTTTCTCCAGCAGAGCGAGGGGCCCAAGGAGGACTTGGTCTCCCCCCACGAGTGGTCGCTGTCAGACCGTCAGGTGGGCGTGAACGGATATGGGGTCACCGCAGTCGCGCACCTCAAGGACCTGGCCGTGGTCGGACCCTACAACGTGCAGGGTGTATCGGACACGCCGAGTCGCGACAGGATCTTCACTTGCCGGCCGGCGTCTCGTGCAGAGGCGCGCCCGTGTGCCGAGAACATTCTGACTCGACTTGCCCGACGGGCCTTTCGCAGACCCGTAACGGGCGCGGACATCGACGGCTTGATGGGCTTCTATGAGATGGGCGAATCCGAGGCCGGATTCGAGCGGGGCGTCCGCACAGCCCTGGAGGCCATGCTCGCCAGCCCAGACTTCGTCTTCCGTTTCGAAGAGCCGGCTGGGGCGATCACGCCGGGTCAGCCGTACCGCCTGAGCGATGCGGCCGTGGCCTCGCGGTTGTCGTTCTTTCTGTGGGGTACGCCGCCCGACTCAGAACTTCTGGCCTTCGCGGAGCGGGGCGCTCTGAGCGATGAGGACGTGTATCAGAGTCAGGTCCTACGCATGTTGGCCGACCCGCGGGCTGAAGCGCTCGGCACCCGTTTTGCTGCTCAGTGGCTTCGGTTGGACGACTTGGAGAAGGTCCATCCGGATCGTCTTCTTTTCCCGGATTTTCATCAACAGTTGGCTGACGCCATGCGGCGGGAGACTGAACTCTTCTTCAGTAGTCTCGTCCGAGAAGACCGCAGTGCGCTGGACCTATACGCGGCGGACTATACCTATTTGAATGAACGCCTGGCCAAGCACTACGGGATCGATGGCGTGACAGGTGAGCACTTTCGGCGGGTCGAGTACCCTGACGAAACCCGCCGGGGCGTATTAGGGCATGGGAGTGTGCTCACGCTCACGTCGCACGCTGGGCGCACCTCACCGGTGCTTCGTGGCAAGTGGGTCATGGAGGTGCTTCTCGGAACGCCCCCGCCACCGCCGCCACCGGGGATCCCAGATCTGGAAGAGACCGAGGCCGCCGAAGACGGCCGTTTCCGGACGACACGTGAGCGGATGGAGATCCACAGCGAGAACCCGACATGTAATTCATGTCATCGATTCATGGATCCAATCGGCCTGGCGCTCGACAACTTTGACGTGACGGGGCGGTGGCGCATTCGCGAGAACGGAATGCCGCTCGACACACAGGGGAAGCTTTACGACGGCACCTCGATCACGAGTCCGATGGAGCTGCAGCGTGCTCTCGTCGCTCGGCCGATTCCGCTCATTCGGACGTTCACCGAAAACCTCATGGCCTATGCCCTGGGGCGCCGTGTTGAACACTTTGATCAGCCGACAGTGCGCGCAATCGGAGCGCGGGCAGCCGGTAACGACTACCGCATGTCAGAATTCATCATGGGAGTGGTCACGAGTGACGCATTCCTCATGCAGCTTGCACCCGACGTAGAGACGGACGGAATCACCAGTGGCGCCGCACAGCGGCATCCATAGGAGAGTCAGATGGACTTCATCACCGGCAAGCACCTTCCCAGGCGGACCTTTCTGAAGGGTATGGGTGCAACCGTCGCGCTGCCGCTCCTGGACGCGATGGAACCAGCGGGGCGCGCATGGTCGAAGCTTCCTAAGCGTGCGGATCCCGCACGCCTTGTGGCCATCGAGATGGTACATGGTGCGGCGGGCAGCAATGAGTGGGGTGCAACGCAGAATCTGTGGGCTCCGGCACAGGTCGGCGCCGACTTCGATCTGGCGCCGTCCGCGCTGAGTCCGCTGGACGCCTACCGCGACTACCTGACGATCGTCAGCAACACCGATGTGCGTATGGCAGAAGCGTTCCAGCCGACTGAGATCGGGGGCGATCACTTCCGCTCGAGCGCAGTCTTCCTCACACAGGCGCATCCGAAACAGACGGAAGGATCCGACGTGCATGTCGGCACGTCCCTCGATCAGCTCTACGCGAACCGCTTCGGTCAGGATACGCCGATCCCGTCCATGCAGCTCTGCATCGAGAACATCAATCAGTCGGGAGGCTGCGCGTACGGGTACACCTGCGTCTACACCGACTCCATCAGTTGGGCTTCTCCTACCGAACCGCTCCCTGTCATTCGTGATCCCCGCGTGGCGTTCGACCAACTTTTCGGGGCAGGCGGAACGCCTGAGGAGCGCAACGCCCGCAGGCGCACAAACAAAAGCATTCTGGACTGGGTCACAGGACGGGTCGCTGCGCTCCGCACACAGCTAGGGCCGACCGATCGGGAGCGGCTGGATCGTTACCTCGAAAATGTGCGTGAAATCGAGCGACGTATTCAGGCCGTGGAAGCACGCAACATGAGCGGAGCCCCGCGCGAGCTCCCGGAAGCCCCAGCGGGTGTTCCGGATTCGTTCGAGGAGCACATGCGCCTCATGTTCGATATTCAAGCCTTAGCATTCGCTTCCGACGTGACCCGCGTCTTTTCACTAAAAATGGGTCGGGACTCGTCAGCTCGCGTGTATCCGGGGAGCGGCTCGGACCGACCCTTCCACCCGGCCTCACATCATGGTGGACGCGAGTCGGCGATCATGGAATTCTCAAAGATCAACCAGTACCACGTCAGCATGCTGCCGTACTTCCTGGATCTGTTGAAGGACCTCGAGGAGGGTGACTCGAACATGCTCGACAAGACCATGATCATGTATGGCTCGCCCATGGCAGACGGGAATCTGCACAACCACCGGAGGGCCCCGCTAATCGCGCTGGGGAAAGCCAACGGTGCGCTCGAAGGCGGATTGCATCACAAGGCACCAGACGGAACCCCCATGGCCAACGCGATGCTCAGCATGATGCACGGCCTGGGGATGGACGACATGGACAGCTTTGGCGACAGCACAGGTGAGTTCACACTAGGGTCTACTCCAGGGTCGTCGCGCGGGTGATGTCCTCATGAGTCTCGCCGGAATCCGCCCCAGTGCGAGGTCGCTTGGGGCTCTGTGTCTCGTGTTGGTGCTGACGGCGGCGGGGTTAGTGGACACTTTGCCTGATGCGGCGCGCGAGGGTGACGCGGGCGAGGTGCGGGCGCTCCTTCAGAACGGTGCCGATGTCAACGCAGCTCACGCCGACGGCATGACAGCACTGCATTGGGCAGCCGAAGCGGGACACGCAGAGATCGCCCAGATCTTGTTGTCTGCGGGGGCCGACGCGGAGTCCGTGACCAGACTCGGAGACTACACCCCGCTCCATTTGGCCGCCCGGAACGGACACGCCGACGTGGTGAAGGCTCTCCTCGCATCAGGAGCGGATGCCAATGCTGCAACCACCGCTGGAGGAGCGACCGCGCTGCACTTCGCAGCCTCTGCTGGGAGCGTCTCGTCCGTCGAATCTCTGTTGGAAGCCGGGGCTTCTCCGAACGTACGTGAGTCCAGCTGGGGGCAGACGCCGCTCATCTTCGCGGCAGCCCGGGGGAGGACGGCTGCGGTTGAGGCCCTCCTCGAAAGTGGCGCCGACCCGAGCCTGACCTCTCGGGTGCTCGATCTGCCAGAGCGGTACGCCGAGGACGACGCGGCAGAGGAGCGGCGCGACGAAGTGCTCGCTGAGTTCCGGGCCGAAGCGGGGCCTGATGCTCGCGACTGGCGTCCGACACCGAGTCAGGTGCAGGCCGCCGTCGTCGCCGCCCGTGCGCCAGTCGCGAGCCCTGAAGAGATGGCAGCGGCTGAGCGGGCACTCGAGGCACGACTAGAACTGGAGGCGGCTGAAGAAGCGGCGAATCCCCAGCAGGCGCCGCCCACACAGGTGGCGCCCCAGTCGTTCGTTCAGGTGGTGGGGACGCTCGGCGGAATGTCCGCGCTTCTCCACGCAGTACGGGACGGCCATGGGGCGGCCGCCGTCGCGTTGTTGGATGCAGGTGCAGGTATCGATCAAGCGAGCGCCGGGGACGGTACGACTGCCGTCACGAGCGCGGTGATCAACGGGCACTTCGACCTCGCTCTGGAACTCCTGGACCGCGGGGCCGATCCCAACCGTGTGAACGCGGGCGGGATCGGGCCACTGTTCGCGGCGCTGAATACACACTGGGCACCCAAGGCGAGGTATCCGCAGCAGCAGGCGTACCGCCAGCAGCAGGCGACGTATCTCGAGGTGGCCGAAGCACTACTCGCCGCCGGAGCAGACCCGAATCAGCGCCTGGCGAAGCACGTGTGGTTCATGGAGTACACGTTCAGCCAGCTCAACATCAACATGACGGGTGCGACGCCGTTCTGGCGTGCTGCACACGCATTGGATGTCGAGGCCATGGAGCTTCTTGTGGCACACGGAGCGGATCCGAACATCCCGACGATCAAGGTGCCATCTCGGCGCCGGTCGTCCGGGGGTGGCGATCTCTCGGGTTTACCGGCAGTGGCTGTCGGAGGCCCGGGTGTCTTCCCGATCCACGCGGCTTCCGGTCACGCCTACGGATCGGGCTACGCGGGAAACTCTCACCGGCATGTGCCCGACGCGTGGATGCCTGCCATTCGGTATTTGGTGGAGGAACACGGCGCAGATGTGAATACCAGAGATGCCGCTGGATACACACCGGTGCATAACGCGGCCGCCCGGGGAGACACAGAGATGATCCAGTACCTCGTGGCGCGCGGGGGTGATGTCTTGGTGGTGAGCCGGGTTGGCCAGACCACGGCAGACATGGCCAACGGGCCGGTGCAGAGGATCCAACCGTTCCCTGAAGCGATCGCGTTGCTCGTGGGACTCGGTGCGAAGAACAACTTCAACTGCTTGAGCTGCCAGTAGATCCTATGACGGGTGGGGTCTCGCCCCCCTGATCCGGACGGCATAGGATGGGACAGTCGCCACCCTAATGACCGCTATCGAGGTTCAAGTCATGCTTCGCGCGCTCCGCTCTATCGTTCTTTCCGTTCTCGCCATCGCTACGGTGATGGCACCCGCCCCGGCCCAGGTCAGTCCGGACCAGTTCGAGTCCGCGACGCAGGCGCTGAAGTGGCGCGAGGTTGGCCCGACCATCATGAGCGGACGTGTGTCCGACTTGGCTGTAGTCGAGTCCGACCCGCGCATCTTCTATGTGGGCACGGCCACAGCGGGAATCTGGAAGACCGAAAATGCCGGAATCACCTTCGAGTCGCTCTTTACGGACGAGGTTACCGCGTCGATCGGTGATGTAACGGTGGCTCCGTCGAATCCGAACGTGGTGTGGGTCGGCACGGGCGAGCCGCAGAACAGGCAGAGTTCTCCCTGGGGAAACGGGGTGTATCGTTCGATGGATGG
Organism: Longimicrobiales bacterium; assembly: GCA_029245345.1. Lineage (NCBI taxonomy): Bacteria > Pseudomonadati > Gemmatimonadota > Longimicrobiia > Longimicrobiales > Longimicrobiales bacterium. The sequence continues at coordinate 152,595 of JAQWPM010000019.1, read as the reverse complement.
CGGACAGACTTGGAGCCATTTGGGTCTTGAGAATACCCACCACATCTCACGCATTCAGGTGCACCCGAGGGATCCCGACGTCGCTTACGTCGCCGCGATGGGGCACCTGTGGGGTGCGAACGCCGAGCGGGGTGTTTATAAGACCACGGACGGCGGGGCCACGTGGACCCATGTGCTCTTCGTGGATGAGAACACAGGCAGCATCGATTTGGTCATGGACCCCAATGACCCCGAGACGCTTTTCGCCGCCATGTATCAGCGGCAGCGTCGGGCGTGGGGCTACAATGGCGGTGGCCCTGGCAGCGGTATCTACCGGACCTACGATGGCGGCTCCACATGGACGGAAGTGACCGAGGGCCTTCCGGAGGGCGACAAGGGGCGCATCGGGCTGGATATCTACCGCCAGGACGGGAACCTTGTCTGCGCCATGGTCGAGGCGGACTCGCGGGCACCCGGTTCCGGACGCGGTGGCGGCGGTGGTGTGAGGAACAACGGTGTCTACTGTTCGACCGATCGCGGGGATAAGTGGGAGAAACGCAGCGACACCAACAATCGCCCGATGTACTACTCCCAGATCCGCATCGACCCGAACGACCCGGAGCGCATGTATTCGGGTGGCTCGGACATGTTCAGGTCATCCGATGGTGGGCGGACATTTACTAACGATGGTGCGGATGGTGTCCATTTGGATCACCACGCCATCTGGATCGATCCGTCTGACTCGGATCACATCCTGCTGGGATCAGACGGCGGTGTCTCGGTGAGCCGGGATCGTTCCGACAACTGGTTCCAATTTCGCAATCTCCCGCTCTCGCAGATGTACGAAATTGGCGTGGACATGCGCGATCCGTACCACGTGTGCGGCGGACTTCAAGACAATGGCTCATGGTGCGCACCGTCGGACACCTGGTCGAACCAGGGAATTCGTACGCGGGACTGGTACAACGTCGGGAGTGGTGACGGCTTCTTCACTGTGATGCACCCGACTGACCCCACAATCATGTTCGCTGAGTCTCAAGGGGGAAATCTGACTCGGGTGGACCTGACGACAAACGAGCGCGCGCGACTTCGGCCGATCGGCAGACCCGATGCCGAAGGCGAGATGCCTGATCTCCGCTGGAACTGGGATACCCCGGTACTGATCTCGGCGCATGACGCGAGCACGGTCTATCTGGGATCGAACGTCCTATGGAAGTCGACTGATCTTGGGCAGACATTCGCGCCGATCAGTGGAGACCTCACGCATGCGATCGATCGCGAGACGCTTAAGATCATGGGCGTGCTGGGCGCCGAGGCTCAGATCTCACTCAACGATGGACAGTCGAGCTACGGCAACCTGACGGCGATCGGTGAATCGCCGCTGGATGCTGGCCTGATCTATACCGGTGCAGATGACGGACGCTTGAACGTGACCCTGGACGGTGGCGCGACGTGGACAGATATCACTGGAAACGTCGAAGGCCTGCCGGCGAACACCTATGTGACTCGACTCGTCTCCTCGCATGCAGATGCGGGGACGGTGTATGCCGCGTTCGACGGCCACCGATCTGATGATTTCGCTGCTTATGTGTACGTGAGCACCAACTTTGGTGAAGACTGGGACCTCGTGACGAACGGGCTTCCCATGTCCTCTGTCAGCGCGCTGGCGCAACATCCCGACAACGCCGACCTCCTCTTCGTCGGGAACGAGCGGGGTGTCTACACTTCGATCGACGGGGGCATGGCATGGATGCCGTTACGGGCGAATCTCCCGACTGTCCCGGTTGATGACATCAAGATCCACCCGCGTGACAACGATCTCGTGATCGGGACCCATGGACGCGGTATCTGGATCATGGACGACATCGGGGTCCTCGAAGAGTTGGACGCATCGGTCATGGCTGCACCGGTACATCTCTTCGGCACACGCCGTGCGACCTCGTACAACCGGTACACGCCGCAAGGATGGACCCCCGGGATCTTCGCTTCCGAAAATCCTGCCATGGGTTCACGGATCCGGTACTGGCTCACGAGTGAGATGGACGACGTCTCGCTTCAGATTTTAGACCCCCGCGGCAACTTGGTGCGCGAAGTCGAGGCCTCCGGAGAGGCGGGTCTGAATGAAGTCATGTGGGACCTGCGCCTCCAGACTGAAGGAGCAGATGGCGAGCTGCTCGACCCAGGACCGCGAGTAATGCCGGGCACGTACCTCGTGCGCCTCGAAGCAGGGGACGTAGTCGTCGAAGGTGAGGCGTCCGTGCGGCTCGATCCGCGTTCATCCATGTCGCGCGACGTCATTGCGTCTCGCCATGCGGCAATGATGTCCTCGTATCGGCTCTCGGGGCCGGTGCAGAAGGCGGGACAGGCGATGCGTTCCGTTGGTGAACAACTCGATGCACTCGACGCGATGTTGGAGGCAGCTGAGAACTCCTCCGACGCCTTAGCTGAGCAGATCCAGAGTGTGCGGGATGCGCTGGATGAGATCGGCAATGAGCTCGATGACGTGTCAGGTGGCGCCAACGTCTGGGGCCGCATTCAGGGGGTGAGCGGACCCGCTACTGCGGACGCGGCGTGGATGATCGACGCAGGGTGGGACCGTGTACCAGCGGTGATCGCTCAGATGAATTCACTGATGTCTGGGGACGTCGCGGCGCTGTACCGCACGGCGTATCAGGACGCGACCCGTCCGGCTCTGCCGGGGACGATCGTCATGCCGAGCCGAGGTCGCTGACCGAAATGGCACGGTTCGTAGAGTCCGACCGGCTCTGGCCGCTCCTGGCGTTCTTCGCAGGGGCGGTCGTGGTCATGATCGGCGCGGACGTTGCGGTTGACATCTCGACCGCTGCGCCGGGCACCGTGTGGATCGTGGTCGGGGTCTGGTTCGTGGTCACGCCATTGGGTGCGTGGGGGATTTGGAAAGGCGGCAAAAGGCAGGACTAACATGACCGATGACCTGCAGGATGCCCCACGGCCTCGCCGAGCGCGGATCTACTCCTGTTCAGACAACAGGGTTTCGATGTCCTCGAGGAGGCGGTCCATCTCGAGTTTCAACGTGCCCGTGTAGAGACCTCTTATGTGCCCTTGTCCATCCAGTAGGGCGACGGCTTCGGTATGGATGAGATCGTAACCGCCCAGGTCTCCCGGCGTGGAGCCGACGTCCACGAAGTACCCGTCGCGGGCGAGCGCGGATATCTCAGCACGGTCGCCCGTGAGAAGGTGCCAACGGCGAGCATCGATGTCGTTCAACTCTGCGTATCGCGCCAGCGTCTCTTGAGAGTCCACCTCGGGCATCACGGAATGGCTCAGGATCACGAGTCGATCGTCATCTAGATACTGCGCCTGCACACGTGCCAACTCGTTCTTGAGAATTGGGCACACTTGGGCGCAGCTACTGAAGAAGAAGCTGGCCACCACGACTCGACCATTGACGTCGGACTCCGTGATGGGTTCACCGCGTTGATCTGAAAGCGCGAAAGCTGGGACCGTGTGGGCGGCGCCAGACTCTTCGGTCGTGAGCCACTCAGGCGTGAGTTCCGCCGAGTTATAGTAGGGAAGATCCTGAACAGAGCCCGACGCACATCCAGTTGCTACCAGGGCCAATGCGAGTAGAGGCGCTCTCATGTCGAGGTCTCTTCCACGCAGGCTTTGCTCCCAATCAGCCCGAAACGTCGGCCGTCTCGGACGACGTAGTTCGCACGTAGAGACCCGTCCGTGTACCACATCCTCTGGCTGCCTTCTTCGACGCCGGCCTCGTAGGTGGCTTCCCGGTAAAGCCTCCCGCCTGGAAACCACTCTCGTGCGACGCCTTCCAGAAGGCCGTCACGAAAGGACTGTTCGGACTTGATCTGACCGTCGGAGTACCACTCCCGGTGTTCACCGCGTTCGCGGCCGGACACGTAGTCACGTAGGAAGGCGATGCTTCCACTGGCGTACCATCCGGTGCTTTCCCCGTGCCGCAGGCCGGCCCGGTAGGCCGTTTCCTTGCGTGTCCGGAAATCGTCGGCTTCCGTAGTGACGACGCCGGTGAAGGGAGTCCCATGAAGATGGAGCAGCCCAGCCACCTGTTTCAGTCCGTCCGCGTCCGAAGCAACGACTTCGAGGCCGGTCGCCGCGGTGAGACCGAGCAGCCCCACCGCGAGTGCTAGCCCGCCGAACCAAGGGCGCACCTTCACGAAACCGATCCCTGTGTGCCAAAAAACCCGTTCCCGTTGATGTAGGGGTCTTCAAGCGTGATGTGGTAGTGATATGTGCCGTCCGGGTAGTCCGCCTTTACGCCGGTGTGCCCGTGGTAGTCGTCAAGGTCTCCGTTCGTGACGACTTCTCCGTTCTCCTCTGGGCCGTAAACCGGAAAGCCATCGAGCAAAAACCCGACGAGGCTCTCCTTACCAGCCTGGAGGGTGAGATAGAGCGGCTCGATGTGGTAGTGGTACTGGCCCGTTTGTTGGGGATGCCCGTTGTATTGATCGAAGGAGTTGATCTCAAACGTCAGGGGCCGATTCGGCCCTGCGTATTGGTTGAAGAGCGGGACGCCGTTCACCGCCACCCCGATTGCGCCTAGGGGGGTGGCGCTAGGGTTTGAACTGGCCTCCGGCGCGATCGGGATGCGGAACGTATACGACTGCTCCGCAATCCGGTTCGGGTTCAGGGCGAACTGAATGTTGGGACCGTTGTATGCTTCGTACTGCGAGTGGCTGGCATTGAAATAGGGGCTGCCGTGGGCCGGGATGCCGTCGCTTCGAATGACGACCATGTTTCCGTCTACGCTGATCTCGATTCCATCCGCGAAGTTCAGAAACACCGTTGGGACGTCCATAGTGATGCCTGTTGGATCTGATTCGCTCGAGCCACACGCGAACAGGGCTACCAGGACTGTCAGCGCCGTGCCCAACCTCATCTTCACCTTCATCGCGGTCTCGCTGATTCTAGATCAATGTTTCCCTACGTGCTTAGAAGCACCGAGACCAGGAACCGTTAAATCAACTCCGGTCCGGACCGAGATTCGTGATTCGCGACGGACGACCTTCCGGCCCATACTCAGGGCGAGTGATGACGCCTGAAGTGCCTTGTGAGCTGCCTGGCCCATCCCATGAACTCCCGATTTCAGAGAGACGTCATGAAGCGAGTGCTGATTCTGACAACCGCGACCCTTGCCGCCGTGGCGTTGGCTCCCTTGGGCGCGGTGGCCCAGTGGCCTTCAGACGATGCCGAACCCGCCGAGTTCAACCTGGCGATGAACGCCAAGATCATGTGCTCCGGCGTCTTCATGCAGGGGCGTGATCCTGAGGTTCACGCCTATGCCGACCTGCAACGCTTTGCTCACTTCGGGTGGGGTGACGACTTCACGTACGCAGTGGACAAGGAAGCGGGTCGGGTCACAATGAGTGCCCCAGGGGTCCCGGACCGGGTCGCCCAATTCAATGGTGACCAGGGCTGCAGCATCCTCCCGCGTGGCGCGGAAGACGTGTACTTCGAGTCGTCTGAAGTCGGGGCCGAGTGGCCCATCACGAACTGGCGTCTGTGGCCGATGGGAGATCGGCTCCCGGATGAGCCACTTCCCAGTGAAATCGACCGAGATGCTCTGAACACGGCACTCGACTTTGCGATCGCGAACCATGAACACGGCCAGAACACCCGGGCCGTGGTTGCGCTCTACAAGGGGCAGGTGATCGGGGAGCGGTACGCCACCGGTACCCCGGCCGAGATGCCGCACATCTCATGGTCCCAAGGGAAGAGCATCACCGCGGCGCTGATTGGTGTTCTCATCCAACAAGGGGAATTGACCCTTGATCAACCGGCGCCCATCGCCGAGTGGAACGAGAGCTCTGACGACCCACGCTCCGCGATCACGATTCGCAACTTGCTGAACATGAGCAGCGGTCTGGACTTCAATAATTTCGGGCTAGGGCGGGAGGAGTCCCTCTCCACAGAGAACCATCATTTCCGGATCTACTTCGACGGGATCAACGTCTTTGATCACGCGGTGAGTTTCCCACTGGAGGCTGAGCCAGGCGAGCGCTGGGAATACCTGAACTCGGATCCGCTGACCCTCGGAAGAATCGTGCGTGAGACGGTTGAGGCGCGTGGGCAGGACTACCACTCGTTCCCGTGGACAGACTTCTTCGACAAGATCGGGGTCAAAAATGCAGTACTAGAGACGGATGCCTGGGGCAACTTCATTCTGACGGGCTACGACTATATGTCCGCCCGCGACTGGGCCCGCTTCGGCCAGCTTCACCTTCAGGACGGAATGTGGGGTGAGCAACAGATCCTTCCCGAAGGGTGGAGTGATTTTGTGAGCACACCAGCTCCGGCTAGCACGAACAAGGGTTACGGCGGACTCTTCTGGCTCAACGCTGGCGGGGTGATGGATCGGCTGCCTGCCGATGCATATTGGCCTTCCGGATTCATGGGCCAGATGACGATGATCGTGCCGTCACGAGATGTGGTGGTCGTGCGGCTCGGCCCGAGCCCGGGCGGATCAGACGGATATATGAACAAGGTCGTTGGGTACATCCTGGACGCGATCGGGGAGCCTGAGGGAGGGAGATGAAGGGACGAGCGGTCGTGCGCTAATGGGCGATCTGTGGCCATCAGCGGGCCCGGTTGACCCCAATGGGCGATCCCGTCATCGTACAGCCACAACGATTCAGGGGAGAAAAGTGCGATGTACGCACGGCATACGACCGCAACGACTACCACGGGCCGGACCACCGGCCCTGGGGCGGCGTGCGTCACTTGATCTGAATCCAAGGAAGACGCAAAACGCGGCCCCGCACGACGGGTGCCGCGTTTTTTGTTGCAGGCGTGGCACCCGGGATTCGTAACTCGGAACCACACAACCAAGGAGGGGACTGAACGGTCCCCAGAGAACCATGTCCAGCGAACAGATCAAGATCACGCTTCCCAACGGCGACGTCCTCGACATGGAGCATGGCTCCACGGCGGGTGAAGTGGCTGCCGCGATTGGCCCGGGGCTCGCTAAGGCTGCTGTGGCAGCGGTTGTGAACGGTGAGACGGTGGGATTGATGGAGCCCATCGAGGGGGACGCCACGATTTCGATCCTCACGGACAAGAGTCCTGGGTCTCTCGATGTTCTTAGGCACTCGGCCGCGCACATTCTTGCGACGGCGGTCCGTGAACTACGCCCAGGCGCTGGGATCGGCTTCGGCCCCTCGATCGACGATGGTTTCTACTATGACTTCGAGGTGGACGCTCCATTCACCCCGGAAGATCTTGAGGCCTTCGAGAAGAAGATGGCCGAGGTCATCGATGCGGATCAGCCGTTTGAGCGCCGACAGGTCGACAAGGCAGAGGCTCGTGGGCTTTTTAGCGATGACCCGCTCAAGCTCGAGCGGCTCGAGGAGTTCGACGACGACGAGGTGATCACGGTCTATGAGAACGGACCCTTCTTGGATCTCTGTAAGGGCCCGCACCTCCCAAGTACGGGCAAACTGAAGCATTTCAAGCTGCTGTCCGGGGCAGGTGCGTACTGGAGAGGCGACGAGAAGCGCCAGATGCTCCAGCGCATTTACGGGACGGCGTTCCACAAGAAGCCGGACCTGGAAGGCCACCTCCACATGCTGGAGGAGTCCAAGAAGCGGGATCACCGGCGTCTTGGCCGTGAGCTCGACTTGTTCCAGTTCCATCCGGTTTCGCCGGGTTCGGCCTTTTGGACACCTCTTGGAACCATCCTCTACAACACCCTCGAGGAATTCGTGCGGGAACGGCAGAGGGAAGACTTCCTTGAGATCAAAACACCGCTCCTATACACGAAGGAGCTGTGGGAGCAGTCAGGGCACTGGGGGAAGTACCGTGAGAACATGTTCATGGTGCTGAACAATGAGTCGGGCGAGCACGACGCGTCGCTCAAGCCCATGAACTGCCCGTCACACCACCTCTTCTACGCATCACGGACGCACTCGTACCGCGAGTTGCCTCTCCGTTTTACGACGCTAGACGTGCTTCACCGCAACGAGTTGTCCGGGGCGCTCTCTGGTCTCACCCGCGTGCGCCAATTCGCCCAGGACGACTGTCACGTATACCTGCGTGAGGACCAGATCGCGGAGGAGGTCGAATTCCTGATGGACTTCATCCTCAGCCACTACGACACGTTTGGCCTGAAGTCCTCGGTGAAGTTCGCCACGCGACCGGAGCAACGCATTGGGAGCGACGAACAGTGGGACTCCGCGGAGGCCGCCCTGAAGGAGGCCCTGGAGGCCACGGGTCGCGAATACGAGGTAGAGGAGGGTGACGGAGCCTTCTACGGGCCGAAGATCGACTTCCACGTGACGGACTCGATTGGCCGGAGCTGGCAGCTCGGTACGATCCAGCTCGACTATAACGCTCCAGAGCGCTTCGACCTCTCCTACGTGGGCAGTGACAACACGGCGCACCGACCCGTGGTCATCCATCGTGCGGTGTGTGGGTCCTTCGAGCGTTTCATCGCCATCCTGATCGAACACTATGCCGGGGTCTTCCCAACGTGGCTCGCTCCGGAGCAGGTGCGCCTTATGTCTGTAGGTGAGCACTGGGACGACAGTGCCCTCTTATTGCTCGCGGATCTCAAGAAGGCCGGCGTGCGTGCTACGCTGCAGTCCCGTGAGACGCTCGGTTACAGGATTCGTGAGGCTGAGACTCTCAAGATTCCCTACATGGGCGTCGTTGGGGAGCGCGAGGCGGCCGACGGCACAGTTGCAGTGCGGAAGCGGGGTGCGGGGAAGAAGCAGGAAGTGATGAGCCGGGGTGATTTTATCGCCTCCATTGTCGAAGAGATCGAGACTAGAGCGCTCTCGTAAGGGTCCTGTGGTGGTCCCGTCGCAGGAGAAACGGCTTAGTCCCGCGCCATATGTTTGGTGCCAGAGCGAAACCGTTGACCTGACATGGGAGTCTGGACAGATTGTTCCTCCACCCTCAGGGGTGGATCACAATTAGGAAGAGGGCCGCGTTGACCTGCGGTTCCACCTTCAGGGCTCTTCGGAGCTGACTTGAGGGTCGCGAGGGTCGGCGTTTTCGGGCTGCTCCGAACGCTCTCCCTAGTCGCGGCCCGAGATGTATTCTCGGGCCTTTTTTTGTAATCGACTTCATCGGAGGTAGCTACAAATCAGCAAGGAAAGAGTCCGCGTAAACGATCAAATCCGGATAAGCCCAATACGGCTCATCCAAGACGATGGCGAACAGATCGGTATCGTCTCGATCGACGAAGCTCGGGAACGGGCAGGCGTGCGAGGAATGGATCTGGTAGAAGTGGCGCCCGAGGCCCGGCCGCCCGTGGTCAAGATGATGGATTACGGCAAGCACAGGTACGAAGCGCAACGGGCCTCCCGCGAAGCGCGGAAAAGGCAGCACACGATCAAAGTGAAGGAAGTGAAGTTCCGCCCTGGAATCGAAGATCACGATTACGAATTCAAGGTGGGACACGCCAAGCGATTCCTCGGTGAGGGACACAAGGTCAAGCTGACCATGATGTTCCGAGGACGACAGATCACTCATCCCGAGATTGGGCTCGAAGTCCTTTCCCGAGTGATGGACGAGCTGGCGGAGCTTGGCAAAGTGGAGTCACAGCCGAATATGGAGGGACGGGTCATGTCGATGGTCGTGGCCCCTCTTAAGTAAAACCGAGCCTCTGGTCCCAATAGGGAACAGATACAGAAGAGACTGATATGCCCAAGATGAAGACCCACCGAGGTGCCGCGAAGCGTATTAAGCGCACGGGTACCGGGAAGCTGAAGAGGATGCGGGCCAACAAGAGCCACATCCTGACCAAGAAGAGCACGAAGCGGAAGCGCCGCCTGCGGCAGTCCGACCTCGTCGCTCCGGCTGATGCGAAGAAGCTCAGACGTATGCTCCCCTACGGCTCTTAAAGGAGGCTGAACTATGCCTAGGACTACAGGTGCCGTACCGCGGAACCATAGAAAGAAGAAGATCTTCAAGGCTGCCAAGGGTTATTTCGGCGGCCGGAAGAACCTTTATCGCACTGCGAAGGATGCGGTGGAGAAGGGTTGGGAGCATGCCTACCGGGACCGCAAGGTAAAGAAGCGGAACTTCCGGCAGCTGTGGATCGCGCGCATCAACGCGGCGGCCCGTCAGCATGACATGCCCTACTCCAAGTTCATTAGTGGGCTCAAGGAGGCGGGGATTGAGTTAGATCGTAAGGCGTTGGCTGACCTTGCGATTCGCAATCCTGACGCATTTGCGGCTGTCGTGGACCAAGCGAAGGCGGGCCTCGCGGCGAAAGCCGGCTGATCCCCGAAGTCGTTATGGTCCACAGGGGCTCCACGGCGTATGCCGTGGGGCCCTTTGTGCTGCCTACCGAAATGCGATCCTAGGATTGCAAGACTCATGACCCCGGATAGCTTTCGTCGCAGAAGGCGAACATCCCGAAAAGTGCTTGTGAAATGACCGATCAAACCCCGATTGAAGCCCTGAAAGCGCTGGAGGCAGAAGCGGTCGCGGCTAGCGCAGCGGTGACCGATCTCGAAGCCCTAGAAGAGGTGCGCATCACCTACTTGGGCCGGAAGGAAGGGCGTATATCCCTGATTCTGCGGGGATTGGGCGGAATGTCAGCCGAAATGCGACCCAAAGTCGGCCAGGAGGCCAACCGGGTTAAGGGCGCCGTCTCAGAGGCTCTGGAGTCCCGGGAACGCGAACTCGCCGGGCCAGCTAGCGAATTGGGCGCGGATCTCACGCTCCCAGGGCGTTCGACTTGGGGTGGCGGACTGCACCCGATCACTCAGGCCGTAGACGAGATCTTCGACATCTTCCGCGACCTTGGCTTCACCCGTGCGCGCGGCCCCGAGGCTGATACGGAGTGGTACAACTTCGAGGCACTGAACACGCCGTTGGATCATCCGGCGGCAGACGAACAAGACACGCTCTATCTAGTCGATTCGGTTTTGCTCCGCAGCCACACATCTCCAGTGCAGATGCGCACCATGGAGAAGCATGAGCCGCCTATTCGCATTATCGCACCGGGTTGGGTCTACAGACGGGACACCTACGACGCGACCCACACACCAGCGTTCATGCAGATCGAAGGCCTTGTGGTGGATGAAGGCATCAGCTTCGTGGACTTCAAGGCTACGTTGGCTGAATTCGCCCGTCGTTATTGGGGTCCTGGCACACAGACGCGCTTCAGGCCCTCGTTCTTCCCATTCACCGAGCCGAGCGCGGAGGTCGACGTGAAGCGGGTCATCACCCGGCCAGACGGGACTCAAGAAGAGACCGACTGGCTGGAGATCATGGGCGCCGGCATGGTGGACCCCGCGGTACTCGAAAACGCGGGCTACGACTCCGAGCGATATACGGGTTTTGCCTTTGGAATGGGACCTGCCCGTATCGCCATGCTCAAACACGGTGTGGATGACCTTCGCACCTTCTTCGAGAACGACGTTCGCTTCCTCGCCCAGTTCGGCTCATGAACACTTCGTATCGTTGGCTTACTCAGATGGTCCCCGGCCTCACGCTGAGCCCTGAGGACCTAGCGGAGCATCTCGCCCTGCGGGGTGCCCCTGTGGAGTCGATCACATCTCCGGGGGCAGATCTTCGCGACATCGTCATGGGGCAGGTGGTCACGCGCATTCAGCACCCAAATGCTGATCGCCTCTCGTTGTGCACCGTGGATGGCGGCGACGGAGTGGTTTCGGTCGTATGTGGCGCCCCCAACGTGGAAGAGGGTGCGTGGTATCCCTTTGCTCCAGTCGGGGCTGTCTTGCCCGGTGATTTCAAGATCAAGAAGGCCAAGATTCGTGGTGAAGTGTCCCAGGGTATGTTGTGCTCCTCCAAGGAGTTAGGACTTGGGGTGGAACACGATGGCATTCTGAAGGTCGATGGTGCGTTCACCGCCGGAGAATCCTTCGTCGACGTCATGGGGCTGAACGACGCCACGCTGGATGTGGAGATCACGGCCAACCGCGGGGACCTCTTGTCTCACATTGGCGTGGCCCGGGAACTCGCTTCAGAAGGTGAGGGGCGTGTCATTCTTGCTGACATCCCTGGAGACCCTGGTATCGCGCCGGAATTCGAGCGAAACAGCCCGGAAATCCAGGTTGGCGCTGTCTCGATTCGAATCGATGACGCAGATCTCTGTTCTCGCTACCTCGGTGCGGTGATTCGAGGGGTGAAGATCGGCCCGTCACCCGCTTGGTTGCAGGAACGGCTGCGCGGCGCGGGGGCTCGGCCCATCAACAACGTCGTCGATGCCACAAACTATGTGATGCTGGAGCTTGGTCAGCCGCTCCACGCCTTCGATCTTAATCGTCTCGATGGCCAGAAGATCGTGGTCCGACGCGCATCGTCCGACGAAACGTCATTCACGACGCTGGACGACGAAGAGCGGAAGCTCACCTCGGACATGCTCATGATTTGTGACGGCTCCCGCCCGATAGCCATCGGTGGGGTCATGGGAGGGCTGCATTCCGAGGTCGAAGACGACACCGTAGACATCCTGCTGGAGTGCGCGATGTTCGACCCGAAGTCGATCCGTGCCACCCGTCGCAAGCTGGTGATGTCAACCGATGCGTCGTATCGGTACGAACGTGGTGTCGACCCCGAATCCATGGAACTGGCGGTCTCTCGGGCCGTTGCCCTCATTCTGTCGACGGCTGGCGGTTCGCTGGACGGCTCGGTCTTGGACTGTAGCCCGGGCGCTTTCGAGGCTCAGACGGTGGATCTCAGGCTGTCACGGATTGGTCACCTATTAGGCGTCCCGTTTGAATCGGCTCAGGTCACCGATTTGTTGACGCCTCTTGGCTTCGATGTCACAGGCGAGACCGAGGGGGTGCTCCATGTCCGTGTGCCCGGATTCCGCAGCTACGATGTGACGCGTGAGGTCGACCTGATCGAAGAGGTCGCTCGTTCGTTCGGGTACGATCAGTTCCCGTCGGATCTCGGGCCTTTCCGGCCCGGAACCGTGCCCGATCACCCGCTGTTCAAACTCGAAGACGAGCTGAGGCGTTCGCTCGCCGCGAGCGGGCTCTATGAGACGCAAACGCCAGCGTTCGTGCCCGAAGGTGAGGGGGACGTACTCGTGTCGAACCCTGTCACCACGACCGAGCCATACATCAGACGCGCTGTCCTTCCGTCGCTGATACGACGAGTCGAGTACAACCTCGCTCGTGGGAACCGGGATGTACGTTTCTTCGAGATCGGTACGTCGTTCCAGAAGACGGAAGCGGGTGCTCCTCCGCATGAAGAAACGCACCTCGCAGCCATCGTGACCGGACGACGTGCGCCCGCTCACTGGTCAGGAGACTCCGCTGCGCTAGACCTTTGGGATATGAAGGCCATCTTGGAGGACACCATTCGGCGCGCTTACGCCGGCCAAGCCCACGCCTCGCCATTTTTGGAGGAAGTGGTGCCGTACCAAGCGGGGCACATCCTCGAGGTGCGGACCGCTGATGGTACTGTCGTCGGTTATGGAGGAGTGCTGAATCCAGAGGCTGTGGACGCGCCGGTGTGGGCTGGAGACGTACTCGGCTTTGAGATCCAGCTCCCGGGGGAGCCTGTGGCGAACGAGCCTGTGGTCTTCGATCCGATGCCGCAGTATCCGGCGTCTGAACGTGATCTCGCGCTGATCGTCCCACAGGGTGTCGCGTCGCAGCAGGTGGCCAATGTGGTTCGAGAAATGGCCGGAAAGCATCTCGAACACGTCGAATTGTTCGACGTATATAGGGGAGAAGGTGTGGCCGATGAGGCCTCGTCGCTTGCGTACCGCTTGCGCTTCCGGGCGAAGGAACGGACCCTGAAGGACAAGGAGATCGACCGGGCGGTAAAGGCGATTCTCGGACGACTCAAGGAGGCGTTGGGTGTCGAACACCGAGGGTAAGGGCGATCAGCCCGACAGGGTTGCATTCGCGGAGTTGGAGGGGATCGTCACGACGGTCCTCGATCAACTGGTTCAGGCCAAGTCGCGGGCGGACGACGCTGAGGCAAAGAGCGTCGAGATGGAGGAGATCGTCCGGCGCTTCACGGGTGATGAGGGAGAAGCGGGTCGCCTCTTGTCTCAACTCGGCTCACTTCAGGATGAGAACACGGACCTGAAGCAGCGTCTCAAGACCGGTCGAGCGGGCATTGACCGACTTCTCGCCAAGATCCGTTTTCTGGAGGGACAGCGATGAGCGCTGAAAAGGCCTCGGTCACCGTTCGGATCGCCGGGGAAGAGCATACCATTCGGGCGAATGCGGAACCGGAGTGGACCAAACGGTGCGCCAAGCTCGTAGATGACCGGATCCATGAAATCCGCATGTCGGCTGGGCTCATCGAGGGTCACAAGGCCGCCATCCTCGCCGCACTTTCGATCGCGGATGAGTGTTTCGAGGCCATCGACGAGCTTGAGAACGCGAAGAGGGAAGTCGCTTCTCGGGCAACCAATCTGACCCGACGCATCGAAGCTGAGATCGGGACCGACGACACCGAGTAGGCGTGCCCAACTTGCGTGCTTCTTCAGCCGCCGCCTATTGTGATTCCACAATCGGTGCCTCCCGTCACTTTTATCGACGCATGGTCGGGACGGGGGGATCCACTACGCTCACCTTCGGTGCTCTGGCACTGATTTCGGAGTAAATATATGGTCACCCCGCCACTCCTATTGGCGGCGGCGGTTGGCCTCGTTCTCGGCGGTCTGGTTGGTTTCTTTTTTGCGCGAAACCGCGAACAGGCCCGGCAGGAGTTAGAAAAGGCAGAAGGAAAGGACGAGGCCTCCCGCATCCTCAAGCGGGCCAACGAAGAAGCAGACAACGCTCGCAAAGCCGGGGAGCTCGCCGGAAAAGAAGAAGGATTCCGACTTCGGGAATCTTGGGAAAAGGAAGAGAGTCGCAGGCGTGAAGAGACCGAACGCGCCGAGCGCCGGATCGAGGAACGATCCGATGCGCTCGACCGGCAGTTCGAGCGTCTCAATACGCGTGAGGCCGAACTCGACACGCAGAGTTCGGATCTCGAGCGGAGCACTGCGGATCTCGCCAGCCGCTCTGCGTCGCTCGGTGAAGCCGAGCGCGCTGCGCGGGCACGGCTCGAGCACCTCGCCAGCCTTAGCGCGGAGGATGCCCGTAAGGAACTCGTGGAGGATCTCAAAGACGAGGCTCGCGCGGAGGCTGCAAATGCACTGCGAGAGATCAAAGAGCAGGCCCAGCGTGAGTCGGAGCGCGAGGCAAAGAAGATCGTGGCGCTGGCCATTCAGAGGATGGCTGCGGACCTCACCGCGGAGACCACGGTGTCCGTGGTCCAACTTCCGTCAGATGAGATGAAAGGCCGCATCATCGGGCGAGAAGGTCGTAACATTCGATCCTTCGAACAGGTTACGGGCGTTGATGTGATCATCGACGACACGCCCGAGGCTGTGGTCTTGTCCGCGTTTGATCCGGTCCGCCGGGAAATCGCACGGATCGCGTTGGAGCACCTCGTGGAGGACGGACGCATTCACCCGGCGCGAATCGAAGAAATCGTAGAGAAGGCTTCCAAGGATGTCGACCAGACGATGATCGAGGCGGCAGAGGAAGTCCTGTACGAGTTGGGCATCCACAACGTCCACCCCGAGATCGTAAAGACGCTGGGTCGCTTGCGGTTCAGGACGTCGTATGGCCAGAACCAGCTGCAGCATGCCAAAGAGGTGGCTCTATTGGCCGGCAACATGGCCGCGGAGATGGGGCTGGACGTTCAGGTCACCAAGCGTGCGGGCATTTTGCACGACGTGGGTAAGGGAATGACCCACGAGCATGAGGGTACCCACGTCGAACTCGGCTACCGGCTCTGTAAGAAGCACAACGAGCACGAAGTCGTGCTCAACTCGATCAAGGCGCACCACGATGAAGAGCCCCACTTCACCGCGGAGGCTTTCCTGATCACGGCGGCCGATGCGATCAGTGGATCTAGGCCGGGCGCTCGGCGTGAGATGATCGAGGGGTATGTGAAGCGCTTGGAACGGCTCGAGGAGCTCGCGATGGAGCATCCCGGGGTCGAGCGGTGTTTCGCCATTCAGGCCGGCCGAGAGCTGCGAGTTATGGTCGAACCCAGTCAGGTGGGTGACGGCGAAATGGCCCAGATATCGGAGGCTGTGGCACGGAAGATCGAGAGTGAGCTCCAGTATCCGGGTCAGATCAAGGTGGTCGTCGTGCGGGAGACACGCGCCGTCGACTTCGCGAGGTAGGGCAATGCCGATCAAGTGGCGAATCGATCACGACCACCTCGTTGTGGTTTCGGAGATAAGCGGGCGAGTCGCACCCGCCCCAGCAGCGGCTTATATGGCTGCAACGTTTGGAGCCGGAGGCGCGGGGTATGATGAGCTCGTGATCAGTCTTCATGCGATCACCATCGACATGAAGGCGCCGGAGCTGAGGGCGTTTCTCGTCGAACGCGGTTTCCACCAGAGCGGTCGACCCGCCCGCATCGCCATGGTGTCCGACGCGAATACGGTGTTTGGGGTCGCACGCATGATCTCGATGATGGCAGAGAGTGTGGCGGAGGTCGAAGCGAGAGCCTTCCGAGACCTGCCCGGCGCTTTGGAGTGGCTCGGCTTGCCGGCCGACTACGCGGCAGGTGCGGAATTGCTTACAGGCGTAATTGAGTAGCTCCCCCGGGAGGTGCTACAAATCAAGAGACTTCCCGAAAAACCCCCTACTCGCAGGGGCTGCGGAAGGTGTTAGCTTGGATCTTGCCCAATCTGTGAACCCCTTTTGTGGACCCCTGTATGAGCGCCCAAATCATTTCTGGCAAGGACATTTCCGCGGACATTCGAGGAGAGCTCAAAGACGAGGTTTCCCGTTTGACCACAGAGACCGGGGTGACACCCGGCCTCGCGACTGTACTGGTCGGGGCGGATCCCGCCTCTCAGATGTACGTGGGAATGAAGAACAAGGCTGCAGGGGCCATGGGCATCAACTCTCAGCAGATCACGCTGGACGCGGACACGAGCCAAGACGAACTCATGGGTGTGGTCGCGGGACTGAACGCGGATGCGGATGTGCACGGGATCCTCGTCCAGTTGCCGCTTCCGGATCACATTGACGAAGGCGCGATCATCGAGGCCATCGACCCTCTGAAAGACGTGGACGGGTTTCACCCGATGAGCGTCGGTCGACTCGCGACAGATTCAGGTGACTTCTTCCCGCCATGCACGCCGGCCGGGGTCGTCGAGATGCTCATGCGCAGCGGACACGACCCGTCGGGCAAACATGTCGTTGTCGTTGGGCGCTCGAACATCGTGGGCCGTCCTTTGGCATCGCTGCTCATTCGAAAGGCCGTCGGTGGAAACGCGACCGTCACGGTGTGCCATTCCCGGACTCCGGATCTGGGCGCTGTGACCCGTACGGCAGACATCCTCGTCGTGGCCATGGGCCGTCCGGAGATGATCACCGCTGACCTCGTGTCTCCTGGCACGGTCGTGATCGACGTTGGCACGAACCGAGTGGACGCTCCGGGCACTGAAAAAGGCTACCGAGTTTGTGGCGATGTGCTCTACGATGAGGTCGCCGAGATCGCAGCAGCTATTTCGCCGGTACCGGGTGGCGTGGGTCCGATGACGATCACCATGCTCCTGAGCAATACGGTGAAGTCGGCGCGGCTGGCTGCCGCGCGGTAGAAGCGGCTTGTCCGGCGACAGTCTGGATCTCTTCGACGACATCGAAGGGGAGGAAGCACCACCCGAAGAGGGAACGGCGCCCGAGCCGGGCACGGGTATCACACCTGCTGAGCCAAAAGTCTGGTCCGTTACCCAGGTCAACAAAGCGGTGCGCACGCTACTGGAGAGCAGCATCGACTCTCTGTGGATCGGGGGCGAGATCGGGCAATGGACACGCTCTCGGCCGGGGCACTGCTACTTTACGCTCAAGGACGACCGCGCCCAGCTGAAGTGTGTCATGTTCGCCCGAGAGTCACAGAAGCTCCCGGTCGATCCGGAAGAGGGCATGCAGATCCGTGTCATGGGATCGCTGACTCTTTATGAGGCCCGCGGCGACTATCAGCTCGTGGTGCAGAAGGTCGAGACGGAAGGGGCGGACGGACTTTGGCGGCTCGCGTTCGAGAAATTGCGCTCGAAGTTGGAATCCGAAGGCCTGCTTGATGCCGCTCTCAAGAAGCCCTTGCCACGCTACCCGGCCGTTGTTGGTGTGGTCACATCACCCACGGGAGCTGCGTTGCGCGACATCATTGCTGTGCTCAAGCGTCGAGCGCCGTGGGTCCGCGTCATGCTTTCCGGGAGCCGGGTTCAGGGCGAGGGGGCCTCGCGTGAGGTCGCTTCAGCCATCGATCGATTGGTCGCTACGGGTGAGCCTGATGTCATCATCGTCTCCCGGGGTGGCGGCTCGGTCGAGGACCTTTGGGCGTTTAATGAGGAGCCGGTTGCCCGTGCGATTGCGGCGTCTCCGATTCCGGTCGTGTCCGGGGTCGGGCACGAGGTCGACGTGACCATTGCGGACCTCGTCGCCGACTTCAGGGCGCCCACGCCGTCTGCAGCCGCAGAGGCGGTGGTCCCGGATGCGGCGGTTCTCCGACAGGGCCTTCGGGGCATGCCCGACAGACTCGCGCGGGGCCTTCGCGGCACATTGAGGCGAAGGAGGGACGGAATCGCTCAGACCCTCCTGCACTTGAGCGTTGGTGTCGAACGACGGGCCGGTCCACTTAGGCAGAGGACCGACCGTGGGATGGCACAATTGGAGCGTGAGGTGAATAGAATGGTGGAACGGCGTCGTCAGCGGCTGCGTGCCGCTGGGGGGCGCCTGGACGCACTTTCTCCTTTAGCCACTTTGAGTCGTGGGTATTCCGTGGCACAAGCTGAGGCTGGGGGCGTGTTGCGAGAGATCGGAGACTTCACGGTGGGGCAGAAGTTCAGACTCCGCGTGAAGGACGGTGAAGTAATCAGCGAAGTTCACGACCTAGAGGAGTTGGATTCAGCGTGACTGCGGAATCAGAGAACATGGAATCGAGCGAAAAACCCACCGCCCTCGAAGGCCGCCTGAAACGGCTCGAGGAAATCCTCAGTCGCCTGGAATCTGACGAGGTAGCGCTGGAGGAGGCGCTCACCTTGTTCGAGGAAGGCGTCGGACACGTGAAGGAGGCGGAACGTGTGCTCGCGGCAACGGAACTGCGCGTTGATGAGTTGCTGGCCAGTGGCGCCACTAAGACGGTCGAGATCGACACCGAATGACGGCTTTCGAGCTTGCTCCATATCTGACCGCTCAAGGCGCCGAGGTAGAGCAGGCGCTCGAGCGAGCGGTGGTGGTCATGGAAGCAGACCTGGCCGATGACGTCGGGGCGGCCATCCGTCATGGTGTCATGAGCGGCGGAAAGCGGGTACGCCCAGTTCTGTGTGTCACGGCATACCGCGCGTGCGGCGCGGATGCGTCTCCGGCTGCCTACGACCTAGCGGCGTCCCTCGAGCTGATCCACGCCTACTCCCTCATGCATGACGATCTCCCCTGCATGGACGACGCGGAGTTACGCCGTGGTCGCCCGACGACGCACAAGGTCCACGGGGAAGAGCTCACAGCCCGTGCCGGAGCCGTCCTTATTCCGGCGGCGGCTCTTCAGGCCTACAGAGCTGCTTCGGCCCTGGGCTGTGGCCCCGACGTGGCGAAGCGGGTGGCATCGCGTCTGATGGAGGCTTCCGGAGCGGGCGGGATGGTCGGCGGCCAGTGGCTCGACCTGATGGGTGAGGGGCAGGCCTTGGGCGCGGAGGATCTCGACGGCTTACATCGCCGGAAGACGGGCGCTCTTCTGAGGGCGTCTTTGGAGTTAGGGGCGCTGGCGGCGGAGGCTCCAGCCCTCGTGGTCGAGGCGCTCAGTACGTACGGAAGAGCGATCGGGCTCGCCTTTCAGATCGCCGATGACATTCTGGACGCCACTTCGTCTGCTGAAACGCTGGGCAAGAACCCGAGCGACGCGGAGCTCGACAAATCCACCTATGTCTCGCTTTACGGATTGGATGAAGCCCGTATTCGGGCCTCGGAGCAGGTGGATACGGCGATCGCAGCGCTTGCCGAGGCAGGGATTCAAGCCCCCGCTCTCGTAGCATTGGCGGGCTATATCGTGCAGAGGGAGAAGTAGTCGCGCGCTTCCAAAGCTGTGCGGCACGATCCATGCGAGTATCTTTATCGTCCCTAAAGAACCAAACGTAAGGAGTGGTCCGGTGCCGTTACTGGATCGTGTCAAATATCCCGAAGATCTCCGCCGCCTAAAGCGCGAGGAGCTGAATCAGCTCGTGGACGAGGTACGCGCACGTCACATTGACGTCGTGTCCCAGAAGGGGGGGCACTTCGGTGCAAGCCTTGGCGTGGCGGAGCTCACAGTGGCCATGCACTACGTGTTCGATACCCCGCGCGACCAGCTCGTGTGGGATACCGGCCATCAGGCATACATCCACAAGATGCTCACCGGGCGCAATGAACAGTTGCCGACCATCCGGACGCGGCACGGCTTAGCGCCCTTCTGCCGTCGGGACGAGTCCGAGTACGATGCGTTTGGGGCGGGGCACGCAGCTACATCGGTGTCTGCCGCTTGGGGCATGGTGGTAGGCCGCGACCTGACGGACCAAGACTTCAAGGTCGCTGCGATTATCGGTGATGGGGCCATGACGTGTGGGCTCGCATACGAAGCGCTGAACAACGCGGGACACACGAATCGGGACTTCGTTGTCGTGCTGAACGACAACGACATGTCGATTGGGCCGGCGGTGGGCGCAATGAACAAGTACCTCACGTCCATGATCACGAACCCCGCCTACAACAAGGCGCGCAATCTCGTGAAGGAAGTGCTGCACCGGACACCGACGGCGTTGGGCGACGTGATGGAAGAGGTTGCCGGACGGCTCGAGGAAAGCGTGAAGCACATGCTGACCCCGGGGCTGATCTTCGAAGAGCTCGGCTTCCGTTACGTCGGCCCGGTGGACGGACATGACGTGCAAGCGCTGGTCGATACGTTTGGGCGGGTGAAGGACATGAAGGGCCCCATCCTGGTGCATGCGATCACGCAGAAGGGCAAAGGCTTTGCCCGCGCCGAGGAAGATCCGTGGACGTGGCACGCAGCAGGTCCGTTCGACAAGGTCACCGGAAAGGGCACCAAGAAGTCCGGCGGTGGCATGCCTCGGTACCAGGCCGTCTTCGGGAAGGGGCTAATCGAGCTCGCGGACGCGGACCCGCGTGTGATCGGGATCACCGCCGCCATGCCGGACGGCACGTCGACAGACATGTTCTCCGAGGCGCATCCGGATCGGTACTTCGATGTGGGTATCGCGGAGGGGCACGGTGTCACTTTCGCGGCGGGAATGGCCACGCAGGGTGTAAAACCCATTGTCGCCATCTATTCGACGTTCTTGCAGCGCGCATTCGACAATATCGTGCACGATGTGGCGCTCCAGGGGCTGCCTGTGGTCTTTGGTATGGATCGGGCGGGGATCGCGGGTGAGGACGGACCCACCCACCACGGCACGTTGGACATCTCCTACATGCTGTGTATTCCAGGAATGACCGTCACGGCACCCAAAGACGGGTCCGAGATGATGGCGCTGCTCCGTTTGGCCACTCAGCAAGAAAAAGGGCCCTGGAGCGTTCGCTGGCCGCGCGATGCGGTGCCTGAGGAAGTCCCACATCTCAGCGAGATTCCCGCGATCGAGCCGTACACTTGGGAAGTTCTGCGGAACGGCGGAGACTGCGTCGTCCTCGCAACCGGGACGATGGTTCTTCCCGCGGTTGAGGCCGCAGAGGCACTGGAAGCGGACGGCATCCGCTGCACCGTGGTCAACTGCCGCTTCCTGAAGCCGTATGACCGCGCGGTGTTCGAAGAGATGGTGCGAAGCCATTCCATCGTATTGACGCTCGAGGAAGGCCAGATCACGAACGGGTTCGGATCATTTATGGCCCGTGAGGTCCACGACCTCAATCTCTCGAAGGTGCCGAGGGTCGCATCTATGGGTATTCCCGACGAGTGGGTCACCCATGGATCCCGCGGTGGACTGCTTGCAGAGTTGGGCCTCGACGTCGCCGGTATCACAGAAAAGATCCGGAGCCTCGTGGAGGAAAAAGTTCCTGTGGAGGCCGGGTGACGCCAGGTAACGTCCGGAAGCTTTCCGGCCCGATCCAGAAGATTGGAGTCGTCCTTCGGAGGCGGACCTCTGATGTAGCTGAGATTGTTGCTCGGCTGGTCACCTTCAGTGAATCACGCGGGGTCGCACTCCGGTTCGAAGGAGGCAGTCCCGATGTGCCTTCCGGTGCTCAGGCTCTTGACTTGGAGCATGAGCCGGTCGACCTGCTTCTGTCCTTGGGAGGCGACGGCACCATGCTGCGCGCAGCGCGCTTGGGCATGCCACAAGACATCCCGGTCTTCGGGGTCAATCTTGGCCGACTTGGCTTTCTCACGGCGACCCCTGCAAAGGATCTCGAAGTACGATTGGGTGAAGTCTTGGACGGCGGCGCACAGATCGACCGACGTTTCACGATCGAGGCGGTCGTCGTAGGGCCGGACGGGAAGAGATCCGAGCCGTTCGAGGCCTTGAACGACATCGTTGTGCATACCGCCGGAGCTGCCCGGGTGACCGCTCTGAATTTGAGCGTCGGAAGAACGGAAGGACGTGAGGAAATCGGGAGCATCTCCGCGGATGGAGTGATCCTAGCGACACCCACGGGCTCGACTGCGTACTCACTCTCTGCCGGCGGCCCAATCATTGTGCCCGAGGTGGAGTGTTTCGTGGTTACGCCGATCTGCCCACACTCGCTCGCCGTGCGCCCACTCGTTCTGCCTGCGCACGAACAAATCATGGTTCGCTCACTTGATCCCGGCGCCAAGCTTCAACTCACCGTCGACGGCCAAGTCGTGTGTGCCGTGGGCCCGGGTGAGATCGTCAGCGTCGTGCGCGGTAGCAGTGAAGTGTCTCTCGTCAGAGTGGCCGGGCAGACGTTCTTCGGGACTATGAGCAGTAAACTCAACTGGGCTGCTCGCCCGCCAGAGCGCACCTGATGCTGGTAGAACTCCGGATCCGCGACTATGCCGTAGTCGATGACCTCACGCTGGAATTGGGCCCCGGCCTCAATGCGCTTACGGGAGAGACCGGTGCAGGGAAGTCGATCATTGTCGGGGCACTCTCGCTCCTTCTCGGGGAGCGGGCGTCTTCGTCCGTAGTCCGAGCCGGAGCAGATCGAGCCACGGTAGAGGCCGTCTTCGATGTAAAAGACGCGCCCCGGCTGACTTTGGAACTTGAGGAGTACGGCTTCAGGCCCGAGGACGGTCTCGTGATCCTTCGACGCGAGGTGGCGGCTGAAGGGCGCAACCGCGCTTGGGTGAACGGGTCACCCGCCACAGCAGGGGTGGTAGGGACTCTAGGCGCTGCGCTCGTAGACCTACATGGTCAGCACGAGCATCAGACCCTTCTGCGAAGTACAGACCAGCGCCGCATTCTGGACGCGTACTCCGGCTCCACCAGTGAGGCTAGCACCGTCCACGCGTTGCACGCGGAAGTCCAGGTCATGAGGCGTGAGATCGAAGACCGGGAGGAGCGCAGCCGGGAGATCGAGAGCCGAGCTGACTTCCTACGCTTCCAACTGGATGAGATCGACCAGGCCGAACTGCTGCCTGGCGAAGACAGTGCGCTGGAGTCTGAATCCGGCCGCCACGAGCACGCAGAGGATCTCGCTAGAGGTGCCTCTGACGGCTATCACGCGCTCTACGGTTCTGACGATTCGGTTTCCGACCGCATCGCCGTGACGCAGAAGATCCTGGAGCGGCTCGCTGAATTCGACCCGGGTCTTCGTGAACAGCTGGAGGCCCTGACCGGTGCCGCGCTCGAAGTGTCCGAGGTCGGCCGGCGACTGGGTGACTACGCTGAGTCCGTGGATCACGACCCGCAACGATTGGCCCAAGTCCGCAGCCGCCTGGATCTTATCTTCCGGATGAAGCGGAAGTACGGACCCGAGCTGGCCGACGTCCTCGAGACCGGGCAGCGGGTTCGCACCGAGCTGGGGGATCTAGACGACTCGGATCACGACCTAGACGTCATGCGCCATCGTCTAGGGGGGATCGAGGGCGAACTGAGCGCGGCTGCTGAACTCCTGTCCGCCAAACGGCGCGCCGGCGCAGACCGACTCGGGTCTGCCATCAGGGAGACACTCCCGGAACTCGGCCTTCCCGGTGCGGACTTCGAGGTCTCCCTTCGCGGGCACTCCGAGGTTGGGAGTGGCGGTGCGGAAGGTGTCGAGTTCTTGGTCGCACCCAACCAAGGCTTCGCGGCTCAGCCGTTGGCCCGCATTGCCAGCGGTGGAGAGTTGTCTCGTGTCATGCTCGCCCTGAAGTCGCGTCTCGCCGATGTGGACCGGGTGCCTGTTCTGGTGTTCGACGAAATCGATGCCGGCATTGGTGGAGTCGTCGCGTCTGCTGTGGCGCTCAAACTTGCCGAGGTCGCGAGCCGTCATCAGGTGTTCGTTGTCACACATCTGGCGCAGGTCGCCTCAAGAGCGGATACACACCTATTGGTGGAGAAGCAGCACGGCGCCGACATCACGTCGACGTCTGTGAGAGCCCTAGGCCAAGAGGACCGGGTCGAGGAGATCGCGCGCATGCTCGGTGGTGATCCGGATTCTGCCACATCTCGACAGCACGCCAGGGAACTACTCGGGTCGTAGGGCCTTAGCGGTTCGAGCGCATCGACTCCGACGGAGCAGGGGCGTCACCACCCCAGATTCCGCGGAAGATCTTGATCCCCATTTCCACGCGCATAGCGATCGGGGTTTGGCCACCCGAACCTGCCGCCGAGTAGAGGACCCGGGCGTGCAGTTCCATGGGCGAGGAATGGACTCCCGCGAACCACCCATCCGTACTGGAATAGCGGATTCCGAATCCCGCCTGGTGCAGCGTCACGCCGGATTCGCGCTCGAGGTCTGTCGCGTCCACCGGTACGCTGCCCGGCGCGGCCTCGCCGAAGATCTCGTATCCGTCCACGCCCTTGCTGTACAGGCGATAGGAACCGAACAACGACAATTCAGGCGAAAGGCGCCAAGTCGGTTCGAGTTCGAAGCCCAGGTAGGAGGCCGGCGTCCACGTCACTGCGCGGAGTGTGCCGACCCGCGGAGTCACAGTTTCCGGCGGTGCGACGCGGCGGAGTAGGTCTAGGGACTGTTGGATGCCGTAGCGCACGCCGGCGCGCAGGCCCAATCGTTCACCCACCCCAACGAAGCCGAAGAGACGGCCCTCGAAGTCCCTCTGCCCGTCGCCCGTGCCCAGGTCCAAAAACACGTCGTGGGCATCGACCGAACCCGTTCCAAGGCGCATCAGAAACCCAGCGCCGACCGAGTAGGTCAGCCGCGGAGCGACAGCCCCCGAGTCCCGTAGCTCTCCCCTGGCGATCCGGACCAGGGCTGTGAGCTCAACGTCACCTATCTGCCAAAGCGCATTGATTGGAGCGAGTGGCGCTCCCTGGATGCCCGAGCCGCCCTTGCTGGGAAGGCTTGCGAAGGTCTCTGATGTAATCCATTCAGAGGCGAATGCCATTGTCGCGCCCAGTCCGCCGAGCCCCGCAGCGTTCAGATCTTGATCGAGAGTTGTCGTGGCGTCAGTGAGGGCCCGGGCCGCTTGAGACCCCCGCATCGGGAACAGGGCCGACGAAGAATACGCATTCCGGGAGGTGGACAAGAAGCCGGATATTTGCCCTTCTAAGGAGGCCGCGTCGGAGCAGGCGCCCGTACCCGGGGTCGTCCCACAGATCGATGCAGCACGCGCCTGTGCGAGACCCAGGGCTGCCTCAAGAGAAGCGAGGAAGTCGTTGACTCCACCCGGATCCGATATCAGCGGGTTCAAGCCCAGGTTGCCACCCATGCTGTCCGGCCGGAACGCCACTTCCAATGCGGTCCGGTTCTTCATGACGGGGACCGTGGCACCTAGTGTCAGCCAATCGAAAACACCCAAATGGCCGCCAAGATCGATACGGGTCACGTCGTGGCTCACAAAGGCGCTGCTCGCGCCCGCAATGCCCACGAAGCCGCTGTTACCCGTCAGGGAGCGGATATGGGCCTCTAGCGAGGCGAGCCCCGGGAAGACCGAGGCCCCCGTTTCGCTCGTCAGGTCCGAGGCCAGATCTTCGTTCTCCGTCACCAAGGCCCCGTTCTCGAGGCGCTCGCCGAAACGGGCGTTCCAAGACGTGAAAGACGGGTCGAACTGGAGTCTAAGTTGGCCGCGCGGCACCAGAGTGACGTCTGTCACTTGGGCCTCCGCGACGCCTCCAGAAAGGGCGACCAAGCAGAGCAGGGAGGAGAGCGTGCGACGCATTCAGATCCGGGTGTGCGAGTCGGGTCTGGGCGAGGTGCCCAAAAGGCCGATTGGCCGCGAAACATAAGGGTTTACGTGGCGTCGTGGAACTTGGTTCCACTGTTCCCCTGGCATTGACCCCCCCAAATGTCTGTTCTAGCTTCCGGCGCTGAGAAAAGTGCGGGAATAGCTCAGTTGGTAGAGCACAACCTTGCCAAGGTTGGGGTCGCCGGTTCGAGTCCGGTTTCCCGCTCTGGTATGGGGGACGGCAGCGACGCTGTCCGTCCCCCATTTAGTATCGGCGCCGTAGCCAAGCTGGTAAGGCAGAGGACTGCAAATCCTTTATCCCCGGTTCGAGTCCGGGCGGCGCCTTTAGGGGAAACAACGGCCTCTTCGTGGTTTTCCACGGGGAGGCTTTTTTTGTGTGGGCACCACGTGGGCACAGGCGGCGATCTAAGTCGACGTAATAGGCCGACCGTTCACTGGCGGAAGCTCTGCCGGGAAAACTGACTTTGCCGCAGCAACAGCCCCTTCCGCCGAACCCGCACCACGGGAGCGAATCACGCCCCGGCTTGCCCGAGATCTATGAACTTGCTGCGTCTTCGTGCGGCACTATACTTTGACAAGAGCCCCTATCTGCGCCACACCAGAGTCGCGGAAAAGAAGCGGCCGTGTCACCATTTAGCGAACTCCGGTTAGGATCAGACTTATGGGAAATATCCCCAGCCACGCCGACTGGATGAAGAGCACTGAAGGAGGTTTCTTCGACAGTCGAAGTGATTTGCTGAAGGCGGTGGATACGGCAATTCTAGGATACAACACGCAGGGGAAGACTCCCGAACTCCTCGGCCGGATCAGGTCGACCCTTGAGGCCTATATTTCGGACCACTAGCGCCGGAAAACTCCTGAGGCATGGAAGCAGAGTATCCGGAATCAGAAGGGTGCCGTGGTCAGCCTGAGGTTGGCGGTGACGCCGGTCGAGGTGCCGATTGTCCAAGATC
Source organism: Longimicrobiales bacterium (assembly GCA_029245345.1). NCBI lineage: Bacteria > Pseudomonadati > Gemmatimonadota > Longimicrobiia > Longimicrobiales > Longimicrobiales bacterium. The sequence goes on along the minus strand of JAQWPM010000019.1, from coordinate 125,404 downwards.
CGGAGCCGATCGTGGTTCCTCCGCCCGAGCCAAGGCCGGTTCCCGTCGTCAGGAATCCGGAGGCGGTTGCCATGATGGCCGAACTTAACCGAGAACTGCAGTACGCCAACACTACCCCGTTTCACGTGCAGCAAACGGCTCAGAACGTGGAATTGGAGGGTGCCCTCAACAGCCTGGCAACTGATCTGGGCAAGCTGTACACGGACATCAGTACAGGCTTCGGGGCAACCCGCTTGAGTTTTTTCCGCGTACTTGATGTTGCAAGCACTCAGTTCATTGGGCTCCATCAGGATGACGCGAAGGCAATCGACGCCAAGCTCAGCATCGCGAAGTCGGTGTTTGATGCCATGAAAGTTCTCCCGTTTCCGTTGTCCGCGATTGGCGGCATCGGAGGTGCCGTCACGGGTGCGCTGAAAACCAAGACATTTGTTCGGGCCGCGAATTACGTCCCGGTTGGGGTTCCAACGGCGGAGGGAATGGAAAAGACCGTGATGGACGCGGCCCAGAAATTCGACACCCTCCGCACGATGAACGTGAAGCCGGAGAATTTGAGTCTCTCGCTGCCGAAGATGACGTCAGACTTTTCAACAGCCTTCGATCAGTTCGAAGACACACTACGAGCGAGTTGGGCGAAGGAAACGGAACCCGTCAGTGATCGATCGAAGAGAAAGGCACTCGCACTTGCCATGGTCGGGACGTCGACGACGGGTAGGGGAATCACTACCGCGTCGGAGATGAAAATCCGCACCGCTGTGCTGAGGAAAGACATTGATCAGCAGGGCCGTGCAATCGAAGCGCACTTTGCAAGCTTCAAAGGCCGCGGCAACGTGCTCGTCCACGAGGAGTGCGTTAAGTGGGTCGTTGTGAGGCTGATCGCAGATTACGCCATCTCGGGCCTCTGCGAATCCAAGGATGTCACCCTAATGTCAGCGTCTGAGCTGGGGGGGAAGGCGTTTGGTCAAAAATTCGCGGAGTACCTTGCCGATACCCCCCTTCAGCTACTTAAAACGAAGTACGAAAAATCATCTGACGTTTGGAAGGAGGGGAAGATTCCATGGAAAGGCCACCCTACGCATACTGTGGGAGTAATGCTCTACCTCGACTGGGTTCGTCGTGAGGTAAACCCGTTCCTGCTTTGGGATCCCACAATCGCTTCCGCCCAGACCTTCCAGAAAAAGTCAGCTGAGTACATTCGCAGACTTGGTGCTGCGATTGAAATCCACCACGAGACACATATGCTCGGGCACAATACGGTCACGAGTGTCCAAGATGTCGCGAGAGGTGCGAATGGGTGAACGACTATAGGGGCGTCGAGGTATAGGCGTCATAGGGGCCAGGAATCCGCTTCCGGTCTACCCCAGAGCCAAGCAGCCAACGATGAAAAGGTGTTCTCCCCTTGGAGTGGGTGCACTACTAAGAGTGCAAGGAAAGGATCCCACGAACCGAGCAGGAGAACGCCCATGGACAGGTATGTCGGGCTGGACATCCACTCGTCTAGCTGCACACTGGCGGTAGTAGGGCCGAGCGGAAAACGGCTGGACTCGCAGGTGGTGGAGACGAATGCGGGTGCGCTGATCGAGGTACTGCGCGGGATCCCGAAGTAACGCCACATGTGCATGGAGGAGGGCACGCTGTCGGAGTGGCTGCACGAAGTTCTGGAGTCGCACGTCGAGGAGTTGGTGGTGACGGGTGTCGGCAAGAAGAGCCGCGGCCCGAAGCGCGACAGGGAGCAGTGGCTGGGCGCGTTGCCGGAGGCGAGCAAGGGGTGATGGCCGCTCAGCTACTAATCCTCCGAGTGCTCATCCACCACCGGTGGCAACTGCAGGACCTCCCCCGTGGCGTGCAGTTCCCCCCGCGTGGCAGGTTCAAGAGGGTCACGGCTCCGCGCGAGCACGACCCACCGATGCTCGTCAGATGCGATGCGTGACAGTTGATGGTCCGTCAGCATGCTCCAGTTGATCTTCGCTATCCCGCCGCCGACGTCCATACGCTGCCTCGGCGGCGCGAGCTCGGGTAGAACCCGCTCCACAACGCGCAGGGCTAGGACTCCATCAGGCTCCTCGAGCGGCCGGAGCAGTGCGCGGCGAGCCTTGCCCACCAGCCCGAACAACCATCGGTTGGGCGCCTCTCCCTGAAGCTGTGGTCACCAAGAACAAGACTCCCACGAGCCCAAAGTTCTCGCGTCCACGCCTGCCGCCATTGCCGCCTCAGCCTGCGTGTGTCCCAGCAAGCTGAGATAGGCTGCGGACAGATACTTTTCGCGGTCGCGGGGAGCACCGATCGGGTCGCTAGATTCGGACTTTGCCGCGGTCGCGTTCCGGCCGCCGCCTTCTTTAGACTGCATGCAGCCGCCCACTTCGCTCGGCGTCGGTGGATTGCATTGGGCCAGCGGACGCCACATTCTCTTGGGCATAACTTCGGGTCAGCTAACCCACTTCGGCATGTCTAGGTCCGGCTGATCCTCGGGGCGTTCGACCAACAAAGGAAGAGCGCCTCGAGGGCGCGCGGCAGTCGGGACCGAAACGAGTCAGCATGTTTATCGTGCGGGGTGTGGGCGCTATCTTCGCTTGAAGTGGTCGGATATATCAAGTTGCCTCTCAGGCAACAGAGAGGGCCTTCCACCTGCCCAAGGACGCTCGATGCGCACCGGAGATCTTCTCGGCGGCGACCCCCGATACCAAGCCTTGCTCGAAGAAACTGGGATTACGTGGTGAGCGAGGACACCGATCGACCGACGCCCCTATCTCGTCACCGAGATCTAAGCGGGGCAGGCGTGACCCAGACGATCGTGTACAAGGCCCGTCGGTACGACGTCACCGACTGGGTCGACCGCCACCCGGGCGGACCCGTCATCAAGGATTTTGTGGGCCAGGATGTCACATGCGCGTTTCACATGCTTCACGACATGCGAAACCCGATTTTTCTACGGTTGCTCGAGGGGATGGACATAGGCCCGGCAGACGACCACCCGATCAGTGACTTCGATCGAGATTATCTGGATCTCGAACAAGTATTTCTCGATCGCGGCTGGTTCGAAGTAAACTACGGCTGGTATGCCAGAGAGGTGGGCGTGGTCTTGGGATTGCTGGTTGTCGCGTATATCGCCACCGGGCCGATCCTCAGCGGCTTATTCTTCGGCTTGTTCATTCACCAAGCCGCTTTTCTGGCCCACGATGTAGCACACGACAGCGTTGTTCCGGCTCGGTGGCGCCGCCGCGCTTCGTGGCTGTTCGGTAGTGTCTGCTTCGGTATTAGCCACGAAAAGTGGACGCGGGAGCACAATGAACATCACCTCGAGGCCAATCGCCCCGTGAGTGATCCTCAGATGAATAGTATGCCTCACCTCGTTTACAGTCGGCGTGAAATCGACGATTTCGAACGGACCCGACGGCCCTTGACCAACTGGGAGAAGGTGAAGCTGGCGACGCAGCACATCTGGGTGCTTCCCGTCCTGCTGCTATACGGTCGTATCAACATCGTGAGCGGAGACCTGCGGCGGGCCGTGCGGGAAAGGGATGTGCATCACCTTTCGGCGTTCGCCATTCACACGCTGTTGTGGGTCACTTTGTTGTGGCTAGGGTGGCGTGGATTGGAAACGGCGGTGTCGGCCTCGTCGATAGCAGCAGGCGCGGCGTACACCGCGTGGTTTACGGTCGCCACCCTGGTGATTTCGGGGAGCATCCATCTCCAGTTGATCCTCTCGCATGCTTATGCGCCCCGCTTGTACAAGGAGGAACAGGAGGCGATGGGGATGAAATTTCAGGCACTCTCGAACCAGAACATCTCGACGTCACTGCTCGACGATTGGTTTCACGGGGGGCTTCAGCACCATGTCGAGCATCATCTTTTCCCCCGAATGCCTAGGCACAACCTCGCGAAGATTCGTCCGTACCTGAGGGAGCTGTGCGAAAAGCATGGCATCGAATACAAGTCCGATTCGTTCTTTCGCTGCATCCTGACCATGCTGAAATCATTGGCCAGCGCGAGTTCTGGCGTGCGGAAGGACCTGCGCACGCGGTATCTGCCCGGCTAGCGCTTCGTCTCGTGACTCGAGACTCATAACAGTGGGAGTTAAGCGAGACTCGCAACCAGCCGACTCGCCGGGCGGGTTGCCATATGGGAACTCGATTCCTGCACGGCGGCGCTGGGCGGCCAGGTCGACCTGGCCTACGCGATCGAGTCGTTCGTACACGCACCGGATGCCGGTGCGTTCTTCGGAAACGTGGCGACCGCACTGGCCCCGGGTGAACGGCTCCACTCGGCTGTAGTTCGTGGCCGTGAGCTCGATTGTCTGTGCTGCGAGGGAAGGAGCTAGCGGCGCCCTTGGCTCCGTTATGATGTGCGTGCTAGTATGCCGACGCCGTCCGATCCCCCCCCGGAGGAATCCCATGAATCGCCTGCGTCTCCTGACGTTTGTCGCCATCACACTCATGTTGCTGACCCCGAACATGGTCTCCGCCCAACGCACCCAGAAGCCGGTGCTGCACGCGAAGCACTGGATTGCGATCACCGGCAAGCCGATGGCGGCCACCGCCGGTTCGATGATGTATCAGAGGGGCGGAAATGCGGTCGACGCCGCGATGGCGATGCTGGCGGCGACAGCCACGATGTGGGATGTGCTTTCCTGGGGAGGAGAGACGCAGGCACTGGTCTATCATCCGGGCGAACAGCGCGTGATCGGGGTCAATGCGCTTGGCGTGGCCCCGGCGGGCGCAACGCCGGACTACTTCCGCGAGCGGGACATGGACTATCCGCCGGAAAGCGGCGTGGACGCGATGGTCACACCGGGCACGCCGGGCGGCCTCATGACGATGCTAGCAATGTGGGGGAAGCTGTCCCTGTCCGAAGTGCTCGCGCCGGCGATCGAAATGACGGAAGGGTATCCCATGGAAGCGGATGCGGTGCGTCGCATAAATAGCTCGGCCGAGTCAATGCAATCCTGGCCTTACACGTCTGCAGTCTTCTTCCCGGATGGTCCCGAGGGACCCGAACAGGGTCAACTGCTCGTGCAGGACGATCTCGGCGTCACGCTTCGCAAGCTGGTGGAGGCGGAAGCCGACGCACTCGCGGACGGAGTGGGCCGTGAGGAAGCGATCCTCGCTGCCTACGATCGCTTCTACCGCGGTGACATCGCTGCAGAGTACGTGCGGGGAGCTCGCGAGCAGGGTTCGACCGTCACGATGGCCGACCTGGACGCATGGCAGGTCTACATCGAAGAGCCGGTCATGACCACATACAAGGGAATCGAGGTCTACAAGCTGGCGGAGTGGACTCAAGGGCCGGTCATGAATCAGACCCTGAACATCCTTGAGAACTTCGATCTCCAGGAGATGGGATACAACAGCGCTCGGTATGTGCACACGCTGTATCAGGCGATGAATATGGCGTTCGCCGATCGTGACTTTTACTACGGTGACCCGTACTTCCCGCCGGCTGAACCGATCGAGGGCCTCCTGTCCAAGGAGTATGCACGGGAACGTGCCGGGGAGATCGACTGGGAGCAGAACGACGCCAAGATTCTGCCTGGTGATCCGTATCCCTTCCAGGGCGGGGTGAACCCATACCAGCACTTGCTCGAGCGCTGGGCGGGTGGTGGTCGAGTCATCACGGAAGAGGCTAGTGCCGAGGAGATGGACGACTTCCTTGAGGACTTCTATGGAGGCACAACGTCGATCCAGGCAGCAGACGAGGAAGGGTGGGTCGTGTCTATAACACCGTCCGGTGGTTGGATTCCGGCTGTCATCGCCGGAAACACCGGCATCGGCATGAGCCAGCGCGCCCAGTCGTTCGTGGTCAACGAGATCGACAACCCCTTCAACATGGTCGAGCCGAGCAAGCGGCCGCGGGTCACCCTGACGCCGGGGATGTCACTCAAGGACGGCCGTCCTCACCTGTCCTTCGCTGTACAGGGTGGAGATTCTCAGGATCAGAACCTCGTTCAGTTCTTTCTGAACATGGTCGAGTTCGACATGAACGTTCAGGAGGCGGTCGAGGCCGCGAACATCAACTCGTTTCAGATGCGTGGATCGTTCGGAGATCACGCGACCAACCCCGGAGGACTCCTCCTGCAGAACGCAACTCCGCCCTGGGTTCAGACGGATCTGCGGCGGATGGGCTATCAGCTTCAGTTCGCCGAGCGGACCTCGGGTCCGATCAACGCGATCTACTTCGACTGGGAGCACGGTTCGATGTGGGGTGGATCAAGCCACCACGGCGACGACTACGGAGTGGTCTGGTAGCGCCCCGAAACGCCTGAAGGGTGCTGGGGAAAGCCCCCGGCACCCTTCAAGGGCGGATTGTCGCCCGATTCCGGCCCGCGTGTTCGGCGGCTCTACACCCACTCAATCGAACGGCTCGAGTGTTTTTTGGTGCGGCCACGTCTCGTTCAGCCGGTTTCCTTCGTAGAGCCGTCCGTTCATCATCCCGTCGCTGATCGTGTTCGTATTCCCCAGGTCGTCTAGAGGGTTACCCGACAGAATGACGAAGTCGGCGAGCTTGCCCGCTTCAGATTGTCTCCATCGCTTCGGTCCGAGATGAAGACCAGTTGCGTGCCGTCAGAGCTGTTTCGGGGCTGCGTGTCGTACGCCATGCCCGCGGTAATGCGGCCCTCCTGCTTCTTTCTCTCGGCCGCGGTGTCCGCCGCCTCCTGTGCTACGAGTGCAGTGGGAGCGGAGAAGGACATCGCAGCGAGTAGCGCCGCGCCGAGGAGAAGATTCGCCCACGACTTCGTTAGCGTCCTCCGCTCTGTCTGTCTTGAGATACGAGTGCCGGTGCAGTAGCCAGTTCAAGCAGGTTCACCAGGAATGTCTCGCCCCCGGTGGTCCGTCCCTCGACGACGAGCGCTGCGTAGGGTCTCCTGCCGGGATCATGGGTCATGCCCGCGGTCCAGGTATGCGCCTTGGCCATCCAGCGGCTTCCTTCCGCGCGCTCCTGCGGGATGTCGGCTACGCTGACCGTTCCGTAGGACGGGTTGAAAACGACGTCGAGGTACTGATACGACGTCGAACCCGAGGGAACGTTCGAAGCGTCCACGACGATCTTCCAGGTGCCGGCGGCGGGGTCGCTCACGAATTCCGATTCGTCGCCTTCCGGGTCGGCGTCCGTCCTTGCGGGGGTGCATTCGTCGCCCGTGCAGTCAAAGACGTACACATCGAGATCAGCGTCCGAGTCGGTAGCATCGAACGCACGGGCGATGAGTCCGGTCGAACCCGGGAGGACCTCGATCTCGAAGACATGCTGTTCTTTCTCCGTGATCTCATGCGTTTCCGCGCGCGCGCTGCCCAGAGGCGTATTGACCGCTCCACCGTCGAACTTCGCCATCGGATTCGTGATCCACAGATCGTAGGTCGTGCCCTCGGTATCGCTTCCGGACGTATCGACGGAGCCACCGTGCGCCATCACGCTCACTCCCGCCGAAAGCGCCGTGATTGTCACGGTCGCGGGCGTAGGAGGAACGGGCTCCAGCTTCTTGGCCTGCTCCCAATCGAAGGTCCGGGTGTCCGCCACGTCGGTCAGACGGACCTCCCACACACCGGCCGCCGGGCCGTTGATCATCTGGCTGACGCCGCTGTCCGTAGTGATGCGCTCACCACCGGCCGACCGTGTGTCTGGTCGGGAGACCGCCAGACTCACCTCCCGGTCCTCCCACGTCAGGTCGACTTTGAGCGCGGTGACTCCTTCCGGAACGTTGTAGAAGAAGCTCTCGATACCAGGGCGGGGAACCTCGGTCTCGTTCTTCATGGTGAACCCGTTTTCGGCGTTCAGCGTCTCGGCGGCGACGATGGTTGCCAGTGTCCGGTAGGCGTATCCGGGCACGTCCGGGTGATCGAGCGTGAAGTGCGCCGTGTGTGCGCCATGTTGGGTCGGCGCAATCGTGATCGGCACGTCTACGGACTGATTGAGAGGTAGCGTCACGGTCGAGGGCGCCGAGAAGGTGCGGTGGTCGTTGCCGGCCCAGTTCACCGTGAAGGTCATGGGTCCGCTCGGCCCGCTCGTGCGCGTCAGAGTGATCATGCGTTGTCCGCGATCACCCACGTTCCAGCCGTCCCGTTCGTAGAGGCCGACGCCTTCGTGCGGCGTCGCAAGCATGTGGCTGTACGGATGCCGAACCGGCGCCCGACCCTCGATCTCGATCATCTGCCCGCCAGCGTCGAGGCGCTTCAGGATGTCCCACGCACCAGCCACGCTGATGACGCCGTTACCCTGTGTGTTCGCGCGGAGGTGCGGGACCCATCGCGCTCCGCGTGTCACAGCGTACTTCAATCGGTACGGGTCATAGCCGACTCCCTCCTGCTTCGCGGCGCTGATCAACATCGCGACCGAACCGGCCGCCGTCGGCGTGGCGGTCGAAGTTCCGCCGGCGATGGTATAGCCGGGAGGGAGCTGATACAGGCCGGGGATCGCGCGACCTTCGATGAAGCCGAGCGCCGTGCTCACATAGTTGGACGGCGAAATGATGTCGGGCTGCAACGCCCCGTTGCCCATGGGCCCATACCCGCCGGTGATGAGCAGATTGTCTTCGTGCTCGACCCGGACCCCGTGATTGATGAAGAAGTTCTCCTTGCTCTCGTGGCCGTTCACTCCGATCACGCCCTTGGCGAGAACGAAGTCGTCGATGCCGCCCAGAATCGGATAATTGTGCGTCGGTGACAGGATCGAAGCGCCAAAATTCTCGACCAATCGCTCATAGATGACGGTCGGTACCAGGCGACCGTCGCGGAGCAGGTACGTGCGCGTGATGTTCGAGCTCTGCTCGAAGTAGACGACGTCGGCGCCGTGGTCGATCACGGACAGTATGGTCGACTCGGTCTGGCCGTATGCCGATCCGCCCTCGGAGATACTGATGAGCTGGGCGCCCGGCGCCATCCCGTCGAACTTCCCGCTCTCTCCACGGCTCCCCACGGCGGCTCCCACCACGAGCGACGCGTGGCTGGCGATACCGAGGTTTAGAGCGACGAGCTTCCGGTCCTGATCGATCTGCACCCCGAAGCCGATGGACTCGCGGATTGGCGTGTCGGGATCGTCCGTGCCGAAGACACCGAATTCCGGACGCACCGCATGGTCGGTCAGTGCCTTTTCGTTCGTGAAGCTGAGGTCCTGATCCGTATCGACCCACACCTCGTCCGACGTCTCGTCCCAAAGGACCGCGAAGAGGCGACTCGAAGCTTCCGGATTCCCGTCTCGGTTCACGTCCCGGTCAAGGCCCTGGCTTCCGTAGGTGCCTGCGGTATCAGCCGTGACTTCGTTGAAGTGTGCGACGCGGAAGGTCCCCGCGCGTGGCGCGGTGTAGGTCTCGTCCCCGAACGTGAAATCGGTCGACGCGACGTCCACGATGTCGTCCATGCGGACCCATCGACCGTCGTCCTCCTCGTCGACGTCGAGCGCTGTGCCGTACCCGGCGATCTTGGGGATCGGCTCACCGTCGATCGTCATCGCCTGCTGTAGTTCTGGTAGAAGCATGTCGGGATTCATGTCGATCATCGCGATCTTCACACCACGTCCGTCGTACGTAGGGTTGGCCTCGCGGAATTCCACAGCCCGCACGTCATGAAGCGGGCTGTACCGATTCCGGAGCGGGTAGTCACCGAGCACCGGGGGCCAGGCCTCGATGATCGTGTCGGACACGAGGCGCGCATTGGAAGGGAGAGGACTTGTCGGTACGTCTGCGGGCTCCCGGTCTGCACGACTGAATGCGCGTGATCTGCGGTGGATTGATATGTCGACGCTATGGACGGAGGAATGCGTGACTACGCCTTCTACCCCATCGATAGGTACGCGAGCGCGGATATAATCCACGTCGTCGGACCGGAATTGGATCACCCCACCGGCCTGCGCTATGACGTTCGCGACCTGTGCGTTCTGCCCGATCTGAGCAGCGATGACGAGCAGCACGTCCGACTCTCCACGCGCTCTTGCTTGTGCGAGTTCACCGCGAGAATCCTTGAACAGGAACGGTCGCCGCTCGACCTGAGCGGAGAGGTCCGTGGAGGAGGCGCACAGGAGTGCGAGGAAGGAAAGCGCGATGGTGTACCGCATGATGTAACCTCGATGTCCGATCGGTCCGTGACCTGTTCGTTCGCGATTCCCGACCGCGACCGGTCGGACCGCTGAACCTCCGTCGCACCTGGGGTGTCCGCAACCATAGGAACGGGTCTGCGAGCCTCGAATCATCGGCCCAGCGGCGACCTGTCTACGGCTCGGGTGGCAGGCTCTTTACTCTATTTGAGCTGTGCCGGCCCGCGCTGCGCCGGGCCGTGATCAGATGCCGGAGTGCGGATGGCAGCGGACCGAGCGGGGGCGAGCGAGGTGAGGCGGTTGAAACACCTATTCTTTCTGCTCCCGAGGACATGTTAGAAGAACCCGTAGCGCTATGCGCTGCTGCAAATGCGTCATTCGCTCATGCTCTAACGACTGCAAAAATGAGCTAGGCTGATCACCGAGACGACAAAAGGCGCGCAGCAATGGATTATTGCTGAACTTCTTTATAAGCGACTTATAAGCTCCAGCGGTGAAACCCAGTCATCAGTTGTTTTAGCGATGCTGCGAGTTCATGCTCCGTGTTTACGCGCTCTAACGGCTCGAGATTCCGCTGCTGGGTCGAGCCGCAGCCATCCGCGCCAAAGAAGACATACGCATGCGGAGAAGCTGTCGATAATCATCAGGGTGTGCGAGTTTCCCCCCTATAGGATCCTCCATCTCTGTATGCAATAGCTTGGCTTTTGGACCAAGAAGTGGGTTGGATTCCTATTCGTTCCCGACACCACCTACGTATAAAGCCGCGATGAGAGTCCCCAAACGCATCCAGCCACTGGTCGACGACGGACTGGTGGATGAAGTCATCCGACCTTTGATGAGTGGCAAAGAGGCCGATGTCTTCGCGGTGCGCTGTGGCGCCGAGATCCGCTGTGCCAAGGTGTACAAGGAAGCCGGAAAGCGAGCCTTCAAGAAGGCCGCGCAATACCAAGAAGGGCGCAAGGTGCGTAACAGCCGCCGTGCACGCGCGATGGAAAAGGGGTCCCGTTTCGGCCGTGACCAGCAGGAGCAGGTGTGGCAGACTGCCGAGCTCAATGCCCTTTATTCACTCATCAGGGCAGGGGTTCGCGTACCACAGCCCTACGGCTGTTTCGATGGTGTGCTGTTGATGGAATTGATCCTCGACGGCGAAGGCCATGTGGCTCCGCGGCTAAGCGATGTCTCGCTGTCCCCGGAGCACGCTCGTGAGGACCACGCTGTGATGATGCGCTACGTGACGCGCATGCTTTGTGCCGGCCTCGTGCACGGAGACCTGTCCGAATTCAATGTGCTGCTGGACGAGGAGGGTCCGGTGATCATCGACCTGCCGCAGGTCATCACCGCCGCGGCGAACAACAATGCCGCGCGTTTCTTTGTCCGCGATGTCAGGAAAATCACGGCATACTATGGTCTGTATGCGCCGGAACTGCTCGCGACCCGCTATGACGGCGAAATCTGGTCGCTTTTCGAGGCTGGGGAGTTGCATCCGGAGTCCGAGCTCACCGGTGTGTATCAGGAAGACACCCGGCTCACCGACGTAGATTCGCTGCTGGACGAACTCGAGGCGGTGGAAATCGAGGAACTGGAACGACTTGAGCGTCTGAGCGATGAAGCCCTGATGGGTTGATGCGCCGCTGAGGGAGATCGAGGGCGCCTCCGCATATGGATGGGCTCGCCGTGACCAAGAGCCGCTTCAAGGTGCCAGACACCCTGATCATCCTCTTCGAGATGGTGGTCCTGGGCCCGGTTGCTTCGTATGTGCTGCCCGCCGGAGAATTCGACTATTTCGAAGAACGCTTGAGCCCTTTCAATTGATGAGGCCTGCCGCCTCCCCCTCACACTACCGGTCCTATGCCTCGTCTTCATCGACTATTCGTCGCCATCGCGCTCACGGCAGGGCTCTTCTGGCCCGCCGAGGCACACGCTCAAGCCCGTATCTCGGAGCAGGTGAGGACCCTCGAGACCTATCCATTCTCAGATCCCAATCCGATTCCGATCCTGGTGAAGGACACGCGGCTCTACCCGTACCACAGCATCGACGGGTATTCCCAGGAATCAACTCCTCAGGACTGGCGTGTGGTCGTCCTCGAGAACGACTACATCGAGGTGTTTGTTCTTCCCGATGTGGGCGGCAAGGTGTGGGGCGCAGTCGTGAAGGAGACAGGCCACGAATTCATCTATCGGAACGAGGTCATGAAGTTCCGGAACATTGCCCTGCGTGGACCGTGGACCTCCGGTGGCATCGAATTCAACTTCGGCGTGATTGGGCATACGCCGGCCACAGCGACGCCCGTCGACTACACGACTCGGGAGAATGCAGATGGCAGCGTGAGTGTGATCGTGGGAACGATGGACCTGCCGTCACGGACGCATTGGCGAGTTGAGGTCCGACTGCCCGCCGACAAGGCGTACTTCGAAACGAAAGTGCTCTGGTACAACCCGACGCCGCTGGCTCAGCCTTATTACAACTGGATGACCGCAGCCGCATTCGCTCAGGACGATCTCGTGATGTCGATCCCTGGGGACCAATACCTGAAGCACTCCGGTGAGGCACTGTCCTGGCCCATCGATTCACTCGGACGTGACCTCGCACCCTACGACAACAATCGATTCGAGGGGAATAAGTCGTATCACGTGGTGGGGGAGTTCAATGACTTCTTCGGGGGCTACTACGAGGCCGACGATTACGGCTTCGGACACTGGTCTCGATATGAGGAGATGCCCGGTCAAAAGCTCTGGCTGTGGGCTCTGTCGCGCCAAGGAGGGATCTGGGACGATCTCCTGACGGATACGGACGGGCAGTACGTCGAATACCAGGCTGGCCGGCTCCTCGTTCAGTACCAGCAGGGCGCCCATGTGAATCCGATTACCGAGGCTCAGTTTGACCCGATGTCGGCGTCTCAATGGACGGAGACATGGTTTCCTTTGGAAGGCACGGGCGGTCTTTCAGATGCGTCGAGGGATGGAGCGCTTTATGTGAGCCGTGAGGGCTCTCGTGCTGAGATCTCTCTGAACGCGTTCACCTCGGTGTCCGATACCGTGAAGATCTGGTCCGGAGGAGAGCTGATCGCGGCTGAGTTGGTCGAGCTCGGCCCACTCGGCTTGTTCCAGGCGACGGTCCAAGTTCCGGAAGGGGCTGCCATCCAAGTCACGTTGCCGGCGTTGCGGCTGGACTACGACTCGGATCCTGCGGACCGCGCCTTGTCCCGGCCGTTCGCGACGGATCCAAGCGCACTCCCCGCGATTCCCTTTGCGGAGCAGGCAGCTTTTCAGGGCCGTGAGCTCATGAAAGGGCGACGCTACTCGCAGGCACGGGCGCGTTTCGCCGAGGCACTCGCGGCCGAGCCCTGGCATAGGGAAGCTCGTCTAGGTGCAGCCGAGTTGGCCTACCGAAGCGGACTCTACACGGATGCGCTCCCGCACGTGAATCGGGTACTTGAAGTCGATGCCTACGATGCGGAAGCCAACTTCCTGGCCGGCACGATCTATCGGGCGTTGGGTCAGACCGCGGATGCTCGCGACGCCTTCGGGTGGGCGACGCGCTCGACCGGTACTCGTTCCGCCGCGTATGCACAGCTTGCCGCCGTCATGTTGACGGAGCGGGACTACGAGGAAGCAGTTCGCTACGCGCAGTTGGCCATCGACTTCGACAGGTACAGTGTGTCTGCGTGGCGTGCTCTGGCTGTTCTAGGTCGAGTCACGGACAGCCCCTCGCTCGCCGAGGAAGCTCGCCGCGAGCTGCAGGGCTTGGATCCACTCGACCGATTCTCTTTAGCAGAACGATATCTAGACGAAATGTCCCCGATGACGGCGCGCCGCTTGGCCGGTGCCATGGGTGGAGAATTCCCCGCACAAACCCTGTTGGAGTTGGCCACGGTGTACCAGGACTTCGGCATGGGCGGCGCCGCTCTGACCCTCCTCGCGCTGCCGACCGAATGGGAGAAGGGGCCGGTCATCGATGCTTGGCAGGCCTACCTCTCTGGAGATCCGGGGCCGCTCGCCCAGACCAGCGACCCGGCCTTCGTGTTCCCCTTCAGAAGGGAGACCTTGGACGTGCTGCAATGGGCGGTTGAGCAGAATCCGCACTGGTCGTGGGAGTACTATCGGGCGCTCAACCTTTGGGCTGTCGATCGGACGGCTGAGGCAGGGGAAGCCCTGGCGGGCCTGGGCGACATACCGGACTTGCCGGCCTTCTATGTGGCCCGGGGGCGACTCTTGGAAGATCTGCGAGGGCGTGACGGGACGGCGGACCACAGAAGAGCCGTGGCGTTGGCACCAGATGATCGTCTGATGCACGTTGCGCTCGCTCAGCATCTCGAGTCCAGCGGTGATTGGAACGCCTCTCTCGACGCACTCGGCGAGGCTCGAAGTCGCTTCCCTGGGGACTTCAACCTCGCGTTGTTCGAAGCCCGAGCGCTCGTTCGTGGGCTCCGACCTGAGGAGGCCCTCGAGATCCTCTCGGCCGTGAACGTGCTTCCGTCCGAGCACGCGCGTGGGACGCGGCAGCTGTACGCGGACGCGCACACATTATTGGCCCTCGACGCGATGGAAGAGGATCAACACTCGGCTGCCCGCGGACATCTGCGGCAGGCGCTTGAGTGGCCCGAGTCCCTTGGAGAAGGGCGGCCCTACGAGCAAGAAGAGCGCCTCGTACAGTTTCTATTGGGACTGGTTGAGCGTGAGATAGAGGGTGGTGACGCCGGGCTCGAGCACTTCCAGGCGGTGATCGACGCGACACCGGTTGGGAATGCACCCGCGGGTTCGTTGGATCGACTGGGTACGGCTGCGAGGCGAGTCGTGGCCGAAGGCGTGGGTGACCCTCGACGTGCAGGGGCCGCGACCGCCGAGCCAGAATCTCTCCAGGACGAACTCGTTCGACGCGCGCTTGCTTTGGCGGGTGTCCGATGAGGACAGAGCCATGGACCCAACGGACCAGCGCGCGGCTCTTTGGTGGACTGCTCTGCGCAGCCGCGATCTCAGCGTGTGGGAATGCTGCAACTGAGACGGCGATGCTCTATCGGGCCCCCGCGGTCAACAACGCGGTGGACGGTGTAGTCTTCGAGTCCGGGAACTGGGCGCCGCACCTCGCTGCGGGTGAAGAGGGGACCTCGTGGGGGAACCACCGGGCCGTCGTGGCCCTCGAACCGGGGGACACGAACACAGATGCAGTGTCCGTCACGATTCCGTGGAAGCGCCGAGACCACGCTCCGGAGCTGAAGTCCGTCGTCGTGGTCGATGCCGGCTCCGGACTGCCGCTCTCGAACGCGGTCGCCGTGCGCGTTGAAAACGACTCCGGGGAGGTACGCTTCCAGCCGGTGTCCGGCTCGACGGAGTACCACGTGTACTACATGCCTTGGCAGTCGACCGGCGGGTACTACCCGACCGTGACGTACCCGGATCTCGCGCCGGAGCCTGAGGGGGCGTGGCTGGCCAGGACCCGGGGCACCGATGCAGTTGACCTGCCTACGGCGCGGGCGACCCATATCCAGTCGGTAGACGACTTCCATTCTTTTTTCCCGATGGAGGTCAGCGCGACGAACGACGAGATGGCCGCGTTCATGGCGGGGGCCATGGGCGGATGGCGCGTCGTGGCCGAGCACCGTGATCGGCCGGTTCGTATGCGGCACCGCATTCCGCAGCACTGGGCGGCGGATTCCTACGGCGCCGCGCTGGAGTCGAGAGTTCTCAAGGACGAGGCATTCACGTTCCAGGTGGCCGTCGTGGCAGGGGACGATGGCCTGAGCGACGTGACGTTGGCATTCGAGGACTTCCCGGATCGTCTCAACGATTCGTGGACGTGTTTCAACTGCAGTGGCATCGACGAGCGCGGTGAACGGTTCGCCAAAACGGTAGACGTGCCAGCGGGGGAGGTTCAAGCGCTGTGGCTCGGCCTCCGGGTGCCGGACGATGAACCGGCCGGTTCGATCACCGGACGGGTCGTGATCGCGTCTGCGAACCGGGGAAGCCAGTCCGTTCCGGTCTCGCTCGAGATTGTGGACGCCCGCGCCGTGAATGGCGGCGCGGACGAACCTGATCTCATGACACGGCTCGCGTGGCTCGATTCGAAGGTCGGGACGGACCCCGACTTCATCATCGACCCGTTCGATCCGGTTCGGATCGAGGGCAAGGTGCTGTCCATTCTCGGACGGGAGATCACCTTGGGCGCGAATGGACTTCCCGAGAGTATCGAGAGCTTCTTCTCGCCCATGGTCACAGAGGTGTCGACCGAGGCCGCGCCCATCCTGGCGAGCCCCTTGGGCTTCGAAGTGAATGTCGGAGGGGCGGTTCTGGCTCTTGAACCCGAAGGTTATGCCGTCCGACAGGTCGGTCCTGGACGCGCCGAGTGGGCCGTAACGTCCACAGGCGGGGGACTCTCGATGACAGTTGAAGGTGCGCTAGAGTACGACGGCATGCTCGAATACCGAGTCGGTGTGTCCTCGTCGGCTGATGTCTCGTTGGACGACATCTCCCTTCCTATCTCTCTGGTCCCAGAGGCAGCCCGGTATGTGCTGGGTCTCGGGCGTATGGGAGGGGCCCGACCCGCAGCGATCGATTGGAAATGGGCCGTTGAGAACCACCAAGAAGGGGTGTGGCTCGGCGGCACCAACCGCGGCCTCCAGTACGTGCTCAGAGACGACGACTACCAACGTCCGTTGAACACGAACTTCTATCAGAACCAACCGCTCCGCATGCCTGTCGCATGGTTCAATGAGGGGCGAGGCGGGATCAGCATCTCTGAGTTAGACGGTGCCGTGGTGTCCCGGAATTACTCGGGCCCGCGCGAATTGGCCGCGGGTGACACGCTTCAGTTCAACGTCCGCTTCCTGATCACGCCCTTCAAGCCCATCGACACGCGGGAGCACTTCGAGACCCGCTTCGTGCACCAATACGTTCCGGTGGATTCCGTGATTGAGTGGGGCGGGACCGTGGTGAACATCCACCACGCGAATGCGATCAACCCGTACATCAACTACCCGTTCTTCGCCTTAGATGCGCAGGCCGCCTACATCGAGGAAGCCCATGCGAAGGGCATCAAGGTCAAACTGTACAACACCATTCGGGAGCTGACGTACCGGGCGCATGAGCTGTTCGCGCTGCGGAGTCTCGGTGACGAGATCATGAACGATGGAGAGGGAGGGGGACACTCATGGATGCAGGAGCATCTGGAGGAGGACTACCACTCTGCCTGGCACGCGTGGCGCGTTGACGACGCGGCGATGCTCAATAAGGGCACGTCCCGCTGGACTAATTACTACATCGCAGGGCTCGAGTGGCTCGCTGAAAACCAACACATCGACGGGCTATACCTCGACGATATCGCGTTCAGCCGCGCGACTGTGAAGCGGCTCGTGTCCGTGCTGAGCGAGCACCGTGACGAAGTGGTCATCGATCTGCATTCGGCGAATCAGTTCAATCCGCGAGACGGTTTCATCAACAGTGCCATGCTGTACATGGAGCACTTTCCGTTCATCTCTCGCCTCTGGTTCGGAGAGTATTTCGACTACAACGAAGGGCCTGACTACTGGATGACCGAGGTGGCTGGGATCCCCTTCGGGCTCATGGGTGAGATGCTGCAGGATGGCGGACATCCGTATCGCGGACTGCTCTACGGGATGACGGCGAGAAAGTACGGGAATGTCGATCCGCGGCCCGTGTGGGCCATGATGAACGACTTCGGGATCTCCGAGAGCGAGATGCGGGGGTATTGGTTGGAGGACGCCCCGGTGCGGACGGGTCGTGAGGACGTGCTGGCTACGACCTATGTGCGTGATGGCTCGGTTCTGATCGCGTTGGCATCATGGTCGGATAAGGATGAGGTCGTCGATCTCACAGTGGACTACGCGGCGCTGGGGCTTGAATCGGACGTGATCGCTCAGGCGGCCGAGGTCGCCGGTCTGCAACAGGGCGGGGCAGTCGACCTCTCGGCTGTGCAGATCCCGGCCGGGCAAGGTCTGTGGATTGTTGCCGGTCAAGGGAATTAGCTCACCGGGGCAGTCGACGTCCTAACCCGCTGCGGTACCGAAGGGATCTCGTGGAACGACATCGCATCCGGCGCACTGTTGTCTGCGGGCTCGAGCGTGCCGCTTTCGCAGGAAGTCGCGGCCACGATGGCGATGACCCCACGGATCAATCCGAGAGTGCGGTCTCAGGCCCTGTGGGTCTCGTGCACAGACGTTGAACGAACCTGCGCTGTCTGCCTTGCAGGCGAGCACGTGCGCCCGGTCCCAGCCAACCGTAGCTTGCCGCGTCGACTTCTTTCGCGGAGGCATCATGAGGAATCAACGGAACTTGATGGCTGCTCTTCTTGCAGCATCCATGTCTGCATGTGGTGGGGATGCCCCAGCAGTGGACTCCCTCGACGCCACACCAGGAGCGGCTCCTCTGCTCGGTGCCACCGTGGCCGTTCCGCCCGTCGCACAGGCGATCTCGTTCCTTGGAGACACGCTTCTGCCCGTTTCATTGACGGAGGCGCAACGCGAGGTCTACCTCGCCCGGTACGCCGAAGCGGAGGACGCCCTCTCGGCCGACCCTGAGGACATCGACGCGTTGATTTGGATGGGACGCCGCACTGCGTATCTCGGCCAGTACCGCGAGGCCATCGACATCTATACGTATGCGCTGACGCTGCATCCCAATGACGCACGCCTCTATCGGCATCGCGGGCACCGCTACATCTCCGTACGCGAACTCGACAACGCCATCGCCGACTTCGAACGCGCTGCCGAGCTCTTTGCAGGGCAACCAGACGAGGTGGAACCCGACGGACTCCCGAACGCACGCGGCATACCCACGAGCTCGTTGCAGTACAACACGTGGTACCACCTCGGGCTGTCTCACTTCATGCGCGGGGACTTTGCAGCGGCCATCGAGGCCTATGAAGCGTGTCAGGAGGTCTCCACGAATCCAGACGCAGTCGTAGCGACGGCCTACTGGCACTACATGACGCTGCGACGTTTGGGTCGTGACGCCGAGGCTGCGGAAGTGCTGGGTACGATCAGCCCGGATATGGATGTGTTCGAGAACACGTCCTACCAAGACCTGTTGTTGCTCTATACGGGCGACCGCGCGGTCGAAGACTTGACGGGTGATGGCGAGATTACGCTGGGGAGTACGACGACGTTGTTCGGGGTGGGTGTCTTCCACCTACTCAGCGGCCGGGAGGCCGAAGCGTACGAGACGTTTGAGCGCACACGTGACGGCATTGTTGGTCAGTGGGCGGCCTTTGGGTTCGTGGCGGCAGAAGCGGAACTGGCTCGACGTTGATCAACGACACTAGGAAACGATGAACGATTCAATGAACGCTAGAGGAGTAGTCGATGGGTAACACGCTTGCGGCACTAGTCTTGTCGGTCGTCTTCCAGACGGCTCCGGTCCAGGTCGACATCACCGCGGACCGGTCCGAGGTGCAGGTCCAGGAGACGGTCCAGCTTTCTGTGCGGGCTCTGGACGGGGCGGGGCGTCTCATCACGGACGCCGACGTCCGTTGGCTTTCATCCACACCGGAAATTGCAAGCGTCGATCAGACTGGCCGGATGATGGCGACGAATCCCGGGATCGCGAAAATCACCGTCGTTGTCGGCGGGAAGCCGGCTTCTACTCTGATCACGATTCACGAGTTGCCCGCAGCCGACCTGATCGTCGGACTCCCGATGGATCATCCGTACGCTGGTCAGGCCGTTCCGCTCAGTGTCACAGCGTTGAATCGATTGGGAGAAGGGGTGGGTGTCCCGGTCTTGTCCTATGCGAGTGCCGATCCCTCCATCGCAGCAGTCGACGGGGCCGGTCTCGTGTTCGCGCGCTCAGCAGGATCGACGCGAATCACAGTGACCGGGGGCAGCGCCTCCGCGTCCGTGGATGTCACGGTCCGCCCTGACCCAGGGCTCACCTACTCCCTGTCTCAGACGGAGGTCCAGGCCCGCACGGGTGACGTCGTGAGACTCCAAGCCACGATGGAATCTCCAGACGGACAGGTGAGAGCGTTCCCGGAGTGGTCCATCAATGGTGTGGGTGCGCAGGTCGAAGGTGAGAACGGCGAAGGTGTGTTTGTGGCTGAGGAGCCGGGGGCATACAGGGTGACCGCCCGGCTCGGTGAGAATGCTGTCGCGAGCGCGGTCATCACCGTCGAGGCTCGCGGAGCCGAAGCGGAACTCGTGCAAATCGGGCGGGGAGCGATCTCGGAGCATCACTCCGGAGACGTCTGGGTGTTCGAGGGTGTCGACGGTCGCGACTACGCGTACATCGGCACGTTCCAATACGACTGGATGAAGGTGTGGGACGTCACGGACAGTTCGAACCCGATCCTCACGGACTCGGTGCAATTGGACGCCCGCCGCATCAACGATGTGAAGATCCATCCGAACAATCGACTCGGCATCGTGACCCGAGAGGGAGCATCGAGCCGCAGGAACGGGATGGTGCTTCTTGACCTGGCGGTCCCCGCACACCCCACCGTGCTCTCGGAGTACACGGAGACGCTCACAGGCGGGGTGCACAACGTGTGGATCGACGGCGTGAACGAGCTGGTGTATGCGGTTCACAATGGGACACGGGCGGTTCACGTGATCGACATCTCTAACCCGGAGGCACCGAGTGAGGTGGGTCGGTGGGGCATCGACAATGAGCAACGCTCACTGCATGACGTGATCGTCCAAGATGGATACGCCTACGTTTCTTATTGGGATGACGGCGCGGTCGTGCTGGACGTTGGAGCGGGCAGTCACGGAGGTACGCCGCGGACGCCGGCATTTGTCAGCCAGTACAAGTACCCGGTCGGCAACACTCACGTGGCATGGCGCCACGGGAAGTACCTGTTCGTCGGGGACGAGATCTTCCCTCCAACTTGGGATGCAGACGGCCGCATCGACGCGCGGGGTTACCTCCACGTGCTCGATATGACCGACATGGAGAACCCGGTCGAAGTCGCCAAGTACGAGGTGCCCGAAGCCGGCGTGCACAACATTTGGGCGGAGGGTGACCGGCTTTACGTGGGCTACTACCAGGCGGGACTGCGTGTGCTCGACATCTCTGGAGAACTTCGGGGTGACTTGTACCAGCAAGGACGGGAGATCGCGAGCATCCTGACCGTCGACGAGAACTCTACGACGCCCAACTGGCCCATGACCTGGGGGGCCCAGATCCACAAAGGGAAGATCTATTCTTCCGACATCAACTCAGGCCTGTGGATTACCGAGCTCAAAGAGCGCCCGAGAGTCATTTCCTAGCGGTCATGTCAGACATATACGATTTCGAGGGCGCCCGGAGGGCGGTGGCTTCGCTCGCCCGTCGAACGCCACTTCTGCCCGCTACGGAGCTGAGCGAACGGTTCGAGCGGCCCGTGTTCGTAAAGGCCGAATGCCTGCAGGCGACCGGCTCGTTCAAGGTGCGAGGAGCGGCAGCGAGGCTGTCCGCATTGTCGGAGTCCGAGCGTGAGACCGGAGTCGTGGCGTGTTCGAGCGGTAACCATGGGCGCGCGGTGGCCTATGTGGCGCAGAAGCTCGGGGTGCCCGCCACGGTATGCGTCCCGGGATGGGTCGATCCGGTGAAATTGGATGGCATTCGAGGAGCGGGTGCCGAGGCGCTTCTCGTCGGGGAGACCTACGATGAAGCTGAGGCGCACGCCCTGCGGCTCGCGGATGAAACGGGCAGACCTTTCGTGTCGGCATATGACGATCCGTGGGTGATCGCAGGGCAGGGCACTCTGGCCGCGGAAATCACCGAAGACCTGGGCCGTCTGCCAGGGGCTGTGATTGCGCCCCTGTCCGGAGGTGGCCTTGTGGGCGGGATCGCCGCCGCGTTCGTTTCGCAGGGTGCCGCCGTTCGTTGCGTGGGCGCCACAGCGGAGAACGCGGGGGTAATGCTCGCGAGCCTACAGGCCGGGCGCCCGATCGATCTTCCTGAGAAGGAGACGCTCGCGAACGCTCTGGCCGGAGGGATCGGGTTGGACAATCAGTATTCGTTCGCCCTCATCCGGGACGCGATCGAAGAACATGTGACCGTTACCGAGGACCAGATTGGCGACGCGATGCGGTATGCCGTGCGCCAGCTTCACCTGGTGCTCGAAGGAGGCGGTGCCGTCGCGCTGGCCTCAGTCCTGTCGGGCGCGTGGGATCCCCGGTCTCTCGAGCCTGATTCCCCGCTCGTGGTGGTTCTCAGCGGCGGCAACGTCGCGCCGAAGGTGCTGGCCGCTCTTCTAACCTGACGCGGCCAGGCGGGGCGGTCCCTACGGCCCCCACGTCCACCCGTCGTCTAGCGAATCCGGACGACTAGGACCTCTGCCGGTTCTGCGAGGGACACCTCAATCTGAGCGCCGGTTCCCGACCCGTTGGATTCGAAGTCGTGGAAGCGCATTCCGGACGGTCCCATCGTGCCTTCGAACACCGCGCTCGTGAATCCTGCTGAGAGGTCGTCGTCACTGACCGTCGTGACGGGCCACGGGTATAGTCCCTCCGGCGCGAGCACTGCGGGCGCGGAGAAGATCCTCATCGCAGTTGTGAAGTCGTACGTCGTGAACGACCTGGTCGGTGCAGGTGCGGAGTTGTTGTGCAGAGCCATGGCCACTGCGAGCTGCTGGAACAGCTCCTCGTAGGTACTGCCTGTGAACTGCTCCAACGCCGCGATGCCAAGTGGCGACGTCGATGCCACAAGATTCTTGAAGAGTCCGGCATCGCCCATCGGTGTTGATGCGTTGCCATAGGCGTCACCGAGGAATCGATGAAAATGCCACCCGGACGCATAGATCGAGTGGAATTCGCTCGCGCCGTCCGGATTAGTGATGAGGCTGTTCGGCTGAGTTGAAGACCACACGATCGTATTCGCGAGCGCGTCCACGAGCCCGAAGATCTCCCTCGTGAAGCCACACGGATCGGTGGCGCACAGCGTCGCGATGAGGTTCGTGCGCGTCACTTGGGTTCCCAGCGCGGGACCGCCCGTGGTGGCCCAAGCGATGCGAGATGACATCGTTGAAGCAATCTCAGCCATGCCTTCTTCGATCCAAAGCGGCGGCAGGCCGGTGCCGGCGTCGAAACGTTTCCGGATGCTTACCAGGTGTTTGGTCTCATGAGCGAGCGTCGACAGGGGGGTCCAATCAGGATCCGCACCGTCCATCCCCAGGATGAGGTCGGCGTTGAAGAAAATGACCTCGCCAACGTTGCCGCTCGCGCAGGTCCCATTCGTGCGCAGGTCGCCGGTGAAGACAGCGGCCGCGACCGAATCGCCCAAGGACGGCGCAGTCGTCACGATGATTCTCCCATTACCGTCGATGTCCGAGACGTCTCCCCAATACTGCGGGATCATGTCCTTCACGTAGGCCGTGTAGTAGTCCAGCATCTCCTGCGTCGAGGTCTGGCTTATCGGCTTGGCGGAGCGTTCGGTGCTGTCTTGGTAGATCGCCAAGTCATCGTTGAAGTTGATGAGCGCCTGTGGGACGCGAGTCGCCGAGCAGGAGAATTCCGAAGAGATCTCGAGTCGACCCGGCGGATCGGCCATGAGGCGGAGCCCAAAGGACGCACGGTTGGGTGCGATTCCATCTGGCCCCGGTCCGCGCTCACGCATCTCCCGTTCGAGCATGTTCATGTGGAAACGAGCAGTGCTCTCCTTTAGCGCGTCATTTTCCAGGAGCCGGGTCCCATCGATCTCCGGAAATCCCGCGACCGGTGCTCGCTCGGCCGTAGCAACGGCCGAGGCTGGTGCCGCCGCGCTCTGCAGTGTCCCAATTCCCGTGACGGTCAACGTCGCATTCGGCACGTCGCTGGGGTTTTCGATAGAGGTTGGACGCGTGATGACCACACGGTAATAGTCTCCTGCAGATCCAGACGGAAGCAGGAGACATTCGCTCGCCTCATACGCCTGGAACTCCCCGGCGGCCAGAGACACGGGAGTCGCCTGTTCACAGTCGACGAGTTCCACCGTGAGGACCTGCGATCCCGCGACTCCACCTACGGTGGCGGTAATCGTACTCGTGCCCTCCGTGACGCCAGTCACGAGCCCTCCAGATGTGATCGAAGCCACATTCTGGTCGCTGCTGGTCCAAGACACCGTCTGACCTGAGACCGATCCGCCGGTGGAACTGTTCGCGATGGCAGACATCTGTTGGGTCGAGCCGATTTGGACAACCGGGCTCGCTGGACTCACCGTCACCGACGTGATGGTCGGTCCCGGATCCGGCGGAGGCGTGGACTCGGCGCCACCACATGAGGCGGCGAAGACGAGTGCGACAACCAGAGCATGTCGGGGGTGATTCATCTGGGTCCCGGTGGGAGCGGAAATGTCTCGAGGATATACGGCGGCGAAGCGGATGCCTTCCCGATTCTAATCAGTTGGAAAGGTCTACGTCGAGGAGGCTCGGCAGCACTTGTCCCGCCGCGCCCTTCAAACTCACTGAAGCGAATCTCGTCAACGGCGTGTCCTCCATGTTCACTTCGATGATGTGCCCGCCGCTTTCGACCGTAACCATGGGGACTGACGCAGCTGGATGTACCAAGGCGCTCGTGCCCACGACCAGGCACACATCAGCTGCCCTCGCGGTATCGAACGCTCTCCCGATGACGTCGGGGTCCAGGGACTCCCGGAACCATACGACGTCCGGCCGGAGCATGCCGCCACACACATCACAGTGCGGCAGTGTGGCTGCCGCCTTGACGTCTACGTCGGTGACCCCCGGCGTTCGAGCCCCGCAGGTCGAACATTTATCTCGATCGATCGCCCCATGCACCTCGATCGGGACGGCCGCGTCGGGATCTGCCTGACCCGACGCCTCACGTGCTGCGCGCGTATGAAGTCCGTCAACGTTTTGTGTGATGATCGACTTCCCTCCACGCCTCAAGGCGAACTCAGCCAGAGCGGCATGCCCTGCGTTGGGAGCACAATCGGCGATCAGACCTCTCCGCCACGCGTACCATTCCCATACGGTCTGCGGGTCACGACGAAATGCATCCGGAGTAGCGAGTTCTTCAGGACGTAACGACTTCCACAGCCCACCGGGACCCCTGAAGGTAGGGACTCCGGACTCGGCCGAGATGCCTGCACCGGTCAGTGAGACCACCCGGGTCGCATCCGCAATGATCGAGCGAGCACGGTCCAGGTCGGAGGTCATTTACGGAACGCGGTCCAGGCCAAGAGAACCCACCCAAGCAGGAACGCCGCTCCGCCGACGGGGGTCACGGCCCCCAGCCAACGCTGGCCGGTCAGGACTAGCGTGTAGAGGCTGCCGGAGAAGATGACAATCCCAGCAGCCATGCTCCAGCCAGCTAGCGTGAGCAACGGCGCGTCCCAGCGGGTCGAGGCCCAAGCGAGAGCCATGAGCCCGACCGCGTGGTACATCTGGTAACGAACCCCTGTCTCGAACGTCGCGAGATCCTCGGGGCTCAGCATTCCACGAAGACCGTGGGTCCCGAACGCGCCGAGGGCTACTGCCACGCCTGCGAAGATCGCACCCAGGCCGAAGAACAATCGATCGGTCGTCATATCTGCCCCGCCGACTTCAGGAGATCAGTACGCTAGACCGTAGGCTTCGCGTCTCGGATCGGACCCAACAGTTAGGGTGCCGGTGCCGGGCTCGACCAGAATCATCTGAGCACCGCCAAACGTCGCAGTCCATCCCTCGATGAGCCGCATTCCATGGCCGCGAGCGTTTAGGGCTGTGAGTACTCCAGAGTTCACTCGGTCTTCGATGTCGACGAGCAGCCCGTTGTACGACCTGAAGCGCGGGGCCTCGATCGCCTCCTGAGGCGTCATCTCGAAGAGAAGCAGGTTGTGGACGATCTGGAGCAGCGTCTGCGTCTGACTGTCTCCACCGGGTGTCCCGATCGTGAACGCGAAGCTGCCGTCACGAAGCGCCATCATGGGCGTGAGCGTGTGGTAGGGTCGTTTGCCTGGAGCCACCTGATTCGGATGACCTTCTTCGAGCGTGTAGAGAGCTCCCCGGTTGTGAAGAAGTACACCCGTTTCCGTATCCAGGAGGCCCGAGCCGAATCCTGCGAAGTTGCTCTGAATCCAACTGACCGCGTTGCCCCATCGGTCGACGGCTGTCATGTAAACCGTGTCACCTGAATCGTCGAGTTGGGTGTCCGTGGCGCCGCCCTCCGCGCCGAATCCCGGCTCCACGTCCTCAGCGGCATGATCCGGGTCGACCTGTTCGGCCCGGGCACGGAGGTATTCAGGATCGAGCAAACGATCGACAGGGACATCCGCCTTGGTCGGGTCGGCCACCCAGCGATCCCTGTCCGCGAATGCGAGTTTTTTCAACTCGATCATCGTGTGCAGGTAATCGGTCGAGTTGTGCCCTAGAGACGAAATCGGGTGCGACTTCGCCATCTCCATATACGACAACTGGGCTATGCCCTGCGTATTCGGAGGCATGACCACAAAGGTGTGGTCGAGGTAGTCACCTTGGAGTGGGTCGACCCAGTTGGACGTATGTGCTTCGAAGTCCGAAGCGCGTAGATGACCTCCCTCCGCTTCGACGAAAGCAGCCAACCGCTGGGCCACCGGCCCGGTGTAGTAGGCTGCCTTTCCGCCTTGGGCGATCCGAGTAAGCGTCGCGCCTAGGGCCGGGTTCACGAGAAGTGAACTCAGAGGTGGCGCGGATCCGCTCGGCAGATAGAGGGCCTTGCCCGCCTCGTTCAGATCGCCGCCTTGCGCCTCGAAGTCCATCTGAAGTCGCCGCGAAACCGGGAAGCCTTCGCTCGCAAAGTGGATCGCAGGTTGGAGCAGGTCCGCGAACGGCATTGAGCCGTAGCGTTCATGCGCATCGACCCATGCGGCGACTGCGCCCGGCACGCTCACTGCCATAGCGCCCTTCTCAGGGACCTCGTCCAATCCTTGGCTCGTGAAAAAGCCAGGTGTTGCCAACGCCCCCGAACGTCCGCTCCCGTTGAGCGTGGTGACCTCGCCCGTGGCACCGTCGTAGAAAATGCCGAACGCGTCTCCGCCGATGCCGTTCATGTGCGGACGAACGACCGCCAGCACGCCGGCCATCGCGATGATCGCGTCGGTCGCAGTGCCTCCATCTTGGAGGACACGCAGCCCCGCCTGCGCCGCGAGAGGATGACCCGCGGACACCGCACCTCGGGTGCCGCGCACATCAGGCCTGTTCTGGGGAGCGTAGACAACCGAGCCCCCCATGGCCTGTGCGTCACCACTCGGAGCGCGATCTGGGGCCGAACATCCAGCGGCGGTCGAGAGTGATACGAGAAGGGCTGCAAAAAAGAGGCGTCGTGGCTTCATCGGGTGATCATCCGGTCGTTGGTTCGTGTTCAGTATGCACGTTGGCAGGGCGTTCTCGTGCGCGCTAGTAGCGGTGGTCGCAGGGGCTGGGCGGGATTAACCTTTGAGCCCAATTTCGCCCTCTCAGCCGGAGTCCGGCCGTACCGTGCACGTCGACACGCCAAGCCGATCAACCGAGAGCCAAT
Source organism: Longimicrobiales bacterium (assembly GCA_029245345.1). Lineage (NCBI taxonomy): Bacteria > Pseudomonadati > Gemmatimonadota > Longimicrobiia > Longimicrobiales > Longimicrobiales bacterium. Next base: position 97,985 of record JAQWPM010000019.1, on the reverse strand, counting down.
GGGCGGACTAGGGGCCGGTCCCCCGGCCCGGCAGGCGACACGCATTGCGGTAATCGTCTCGCTCGCACATGGGATCAACGACGCCTACGCGTCGTTCGTGCCGCCCCTCTTGCCCCGCATCATGGACAACATGGGGCTGTCCATCGCGTCCGCCGCGACCCTCAGCGTCACCTACGCCATTGCGGCGTCGCTACCTCAGCCGCTCTTCGGATATCTGTCCGATCGTTTCGGGCGTCGGGCATTCGCGGTTGCCGGCCCTCTCGTGGGCGCTGCCTTCATTGGAGCGATCGGGTTTGCGTCGTCCTACTGGGTCTTGGTGCTCTTCCTGCTCATAGCAGGGATGGGGAGCGCGGCGTTCCACCCTCCCGGCGCTTCCTACGCTGTGCGCGTCGGCGAAGGGAAAGGTGGAGGCACTAGGTATTCGATCTTCTCGTTCGGCGGGTCCGCGGGCTTTGCGCTCGGCCCGCTCATCGCCGTCGGGCTCGTTCAATGGGGCGGAATGGAGCGACTCTGGGTGGCCATCATCCCGGCTGCCGTGATCATGCCGATCTTCTTCTTCGGGCTTCCTAGCGGACGCGCGGAGGCGAAGATCGCCAAGCGGCCTCCACCCCCGGGGACGGTACTTCGTCACTTGGCCGGTCCGCTCGGTCTCATCTTCGGCATCAGCGCGACGATGGCCTTCGTCCAGCGTGCGTTTCTCACGATGGAGCCGATCATCATCGCGGACCTTGGTGGCTCCGAGGGACTCGGGGCGCTGGCTCTGACGATCTACCTGGGTGCGCAGGCATTCGGGACGGTCACCGGAGGTGTGCTCGCAGATCGAATGGATCGACGGAAGCTGCTGCTGTACCTGTGCTGTCTGGCCCTGCCGGCTCATCTGCTCGCAGTGTGGCTCGGGCCGCAAGGAGCGATCGGATTGGCAGCCGCCGGTGCGGCTGGCTTCCTCGGCATGGCTACGCTCCCACCCATCGTGGTGATGGCCCAGGAGTTGCTGCCCAGCGGTGCGGCAGTGAGTTCCGGCATCGTGATGGGACTCGCTTGGGCCACAGGATCGGTGTTCGTCCTGGCAACTGGTGCCCTAGCGGATGTGATTGGTCCACAGACGGCGACGCTACTGTCGATGCCGGCGATCATCATCGCGATCGGACTGGCCATGCACCCAGCGCTGAAGCACGGATGGAACGAACACGCTCAGGAGAGCTGATCGGGCCTTTCCAGCTCGTACCGGCTCGGAATCGGGGGCTCAATCAGTTGGGTCCAGAAGGCTGGCCCGATTGGACTCTCGTGACACCCGCCAGTGTTTCATGGGTCCCGAGGAGGGCTGCCCATCCAGCACCCGCCCCGGCCATCCCGGCCAATGGGCCGCGAGGTCCTTGAGTAGGTGTCCGTGATGGGCCACTTCACTGGATACAGGGGACATGTCGACGGCAGCGGCGAACAGAAGGAGCTTTGCGATGCCTTACGTGAGTTGGCCGAGAGCCTTCACGGACACGGCTGTGGCGGATCCTACCCTGCCGCGCGTGGCGAGGAAATGAACGCCTGCGGCGTGTCCGTCCATAAACGGTCCACCGTTGGAAGCCGTGGGCGTGACCGCGGTGATCCACAGCATGAAGGGGAATCGCACTCGGCCCGCACCCGCCAGGAGGATCACCCACTGCCACGCGACCAGGAGCAGGATACTGGCGTTAGCCAGCACGGCGACAATCAGCCAACGCCAGGAGGCCCCCTGTGCCAGCGCGGCCGCCTCGCCCTAATCCACGTTGCGGAAGGCCACGACGACGCACGCAAAGAGCAGGAGCCAACCGGCGATCCAGATCCAGCGACGGCGGGAACCCGGAGCGATCAAAGGAAGGCATTAAGGATCATTGCGCTGACGAGAGAGAGCGTCGCGCCGGCTGCCAGCACCTTCCAATGGTCGTAGAAGAAGTTGATGACGTGGGTGTCCCAATGTGCCCATGTATTTCCCCGGAGGTGGCGGACGTAGGACTGCCGCGGGTCACCGTGGCCGTGTTCGTCCAGGGACAGGAGCCGGAGGCCCTCGACCTCCCCGAAGTCGCGAAGGCACTCGGAGAAAAAGAGCGGTCCTGCGGTAGACAGGACACGGACGTGCCGGGGCCACACGAATCTCCGCTTCGCGAAGGCAGCAGGGAGAGAGGCGATGACGTAGTCGAAGAAGTCCTGACCTGGTTGCGCCAGCATCAGTTGGTTCGAGACGCCGAACGGTGTCGTGCGGGGCAAGACCACCCGCCCGGCGAGCAGGGAGTCCATGGGCTTCAGGCAGTCCATGTCGAGATCCGCATACAGCCCGCCGCACTCTCTCATAATCACGTAGCGGGCGGCGTCGACCCTCTGGATGTCTTCAGGATAGCGGTGGTAGAGCGACGCCAGCTCCGGGGCTCGCTCCGCGACCAGGCGCTCAAGGTCTTCGTCGGTCCAGAAACGGTACTCCCAGTCCGGATGAGCTGTGCGCCAACTCGCCTGCGCGGCTCTGAACCGCTCCGGAATGTCGTGGTCTTTCCACGTCTGATGAATGATGCGCGGGATCATGATCTAGATGGTCGAAAGGCTCGGACACCGAGGAGGGTCGCGCTGATGGGGAGAACGTGCCAGGAGAAGAAGATGAACGACTGCACTGTGCCGGTGCCATCCGTAGGAGGCCCGGACACGTATAAGGAATCGGAGCGCGCCAGTTCGAACTGAACACCCACCAGGGGGAACACTACCTTTCCGACCTTCACCAACAGGCATCGCTCGACTGACGGCGGACCGTTTGTCCCCGGGTGACGCACGAGCTCCCAGAGCCAGAACACGACCCAGACAAGGAACAGCACGCCGGGTACCATGTGTCCTGCGAAGCTTCTCGGGAGGTGCATCCGCATCTCTTCCATGCCCTGCAATGGTCAGAACTCCGTGTCCCAAGGTCGGCCGGCTCTACGCAGCGAGTGGGGAAGTTATCGGAGACGACCCTGAGCCCCCAGGGTGACCCCGAGGCGCACAAGAGAAGAGAGCCTGTTCTCCGAAGTGCCCTCCACGTTTCCGGCGTTGGAGACGAAACTTCTGCCCACGTCCCACTCCACGAAGAACAGTCGCTGTGGCTGGTAGCGGCCCTGAAGGGCCACTCGGCGTGTAGTCTCCATTACGCCCAAGAAGGTACCTGGCTATCCCTTATCGTTAGGATTGGGATAGAGGGTGGCGGCGTCCGGCGGGGTCAGCGATTCTCGGTCGTGACTTTCCCGGTCCAACTCGTCGAACAGGTGCTGCGTGCGACGTTCCTGCGGACCGTGAAGTCGCCCTAAAATGTCATCGACGTGATGGGTCATCTCAGGAGATTAGGGGAGAAGGCTGGTGAGTCGTTGTTCGATCAAGGCTGAGGCGCAGACCGGGACGCTACGTTCCATGCCGGCGATCATCCTCGCGAGCGGACTGGAGATGCACCTCGCGCTGAGGAACGGGTTGGCCCCGCTCGGTCAGGAGAGCTGACAGTGCCGTTCCAACTGGTCCCCGCTCGAGACCGGAAGCTCTATCGGTTGGTCAAGAAGGCCCTGCCCATCCGCATCGTGAAAGGGCGATCGCTCTACTCCGCCGGCGATCCGGCCAAGGACGTCTTTCTTGTCACCGAGGGGTTTGTTCGGCTCGTACTGCCGGGGATGGAGAAGGGAAGGGGGGAACGAACCGTCTCGCTTGCTTTGCCCTGGGAGTTGTTCGGGGACGAAGCGTTTACGGAAGGCCACCGTCGCTACGGTGCGCTGGCGGGGTCACGCTGTACGGTTGTGGCGCTGCCCGAAGGCCGGGTCCTGACCGGGCTCAAGACCGCGAAGAAGAGTCTCGACGCCTACTTGGAGGGTGCCGAGCGTGAGCTTCATCGGCTTCGGCATGCCCAGGGAGGCTCTCGTGGGCCGACGGCCGCACAGCGCTTGGCAGAAGTGCTTCTGGACCTCGGACAGCGTTGCGGTGAACGCAAAGGCCGCGGAATCGACCTTTCCGTGAAGCCCACACATCAGGTGCTTGCCGACCTGGCTGGCGCCCACCGGGCGACCGTAACGACGCTGCTCAACGACTGGTTGTACGAGGGCGTGCTCGGCGCAAGTCAGGAGGGAGGGCTTGCGATTCGGCGCCCCCATGACCTTTGGACGTTGGCGGGCTACCATCCAGGCGTAGACGATCCGGACGAGCAGGTGAACTGAACGTTGACCTAAAATCCCGTCCCGTCTAGCTTTTGGCGCTTTTCCGAGGCGCGGTTTGCGCCCGTACACCCCTGAGCAGGACCCGATATGACCAAGCGTCACCCCGGTGCGCGCCGGACTCAGCAGGACCACAACAACGATCCCGACGACATCTTCCTTGCGAGGGTGTTGAACACGGGTCAGTGGGCTCGCGCCAACCAGCAGCTTTTGACCATTGTGGGGGTCGTTGTGGCAATCGTTGTCGCAGGACTCGTCTACTACGGGGGGTACCAGGACCAACTGGTCCAGCAGGCTGCTCAGGAACTCGAGCTCGTCCATCAGTCGATCGCGCTCCAGGACCGCGAGGGTGCCAGGAACGGGCTCGAGGTCTTCTTGGAGCGTTTCGGCGGCACGGCGTATGAGGGCGAGGCTCGGCTTCTATTGGGTGACCTCTACCTGCAGAGCGACAACCCGCAGCAGGCGCAGGTCATCCTCGAGCCGTTGGGTGGCTCGCCGCGCGATCCAATCGAGTTCCAGGGTGCTGCGCTCCTCGGCGCCGCATATGAGCAGGAGAATCGGTGGGATGACGCCGAAGCGGTCTATTTGCGTATCGCTGACCGTGCTGACCTGAGCTTCCAGGTGCGCAACGCGCTGCAGAGTGCGGCTCGGATTCGCGCCGACAACGGTGATGCGGCTGGAGCCATCGAGCTCTACGAGCGTGTGTTGAGCGACATGGAAGAAAACGACATCGACCGCGGCGTCTTCGAGATGCGCATCGAAGAACTCAAGACCGCGATGAGTATCTAAGCTCGACCTAGTGGGAGATCATCTCCCGCGAAGCGTTGGCGTGGCATGGGCCGCCTCGGGACCTCCCGAGGCGGCCCATGTCGTATCTAGGTGTCACATGGGGGCTGTGCCTGGGCGTTGTTGGCGAATATCGACCGATAACGGCTGATTCATTCACATGTGACACCCAAAGCCGTAATTCACTTCGTATAAGATATATTATGTTAACTAACAAGAATGGGCGCCATTTCACGGATTCCTTTGGCTCGAGTTACCCCTAGCGCCCTACCCGAGTCTGATACGGCTCGAGCGCGCGCACATTTACGGCTGCGGTGCCTGCGCCCACCATTCCGAGTTTCAGTGCCGCCGTATATGAAACGTCGATGATCCGCCTGTCCGGGTCATGAAAAGGCCCCCGATCGGTCACCCTGAGGACAACGGACCTCCCGTTGGCCAGATTCGTCACCTCGACGTAGCTCGGAAGCGGCAGCGTTCGGTGAGCGGCCGTGAGTTCGTACATATCGTAGGTCTCCCCGCTGCTTGTCTCGCGGCCGTGGAACGGTTCTCCGTACCAGGAAGCCACGCCACGCTCGTCGTAGCCCTCCGAAGTGTCTAACACTCGGTACGTTTCCCCCCACTGTTCGTATTCGGAGCGGTTTCCGCGTCGACTTCGAGGCTCTGGAGTCAGCTCCAACTCCGGAACCTCGAGCAATGCCGCGATATCAGGCGCGACCGCGGCGGTTTCGGTGGTGCTTGCCTCACCTTCTCGACCCACGCCAGTCGCCGACAGGCCTGGTGTGTTGATCGGCCCCGGACGGGAACTCTCCGGCACCGGTGGCCGCTGTCGGGTCAACTCTTCGGATCCGATCATCTTACATCCAGATACGAGCGAGATGGCCGCAATCAGAGCGATCCGTGCGACCCACGTCATGGGTTCACCTCGGTGTAAACGGTCTGCACCATAGTGCTTTGCTCCGCAGGGGTTAAGCGCGCTAAGCGCCCACTGACAAAGCGGTTATCATCCGTCACTTCACGCAAGATATCGATGCCTTTAGGAGGCTCCGGCAGCGGGTCCGACTCGTCGTCGAGCTCGATCTCCATGAGCGCGAGGCCTTCCAGCGCGCCCAGAAAGCGGTCCAGCTCCCAAGGACCGATCTTGAAGCGGACCTTCTCGATGATGCGCTCACCAGCCAATTCCATCAGCAGCGGCGCCATTTCGTCAGGCACGACGGTTTCGACCTCCGTTCGGCGGACTCCGGACCCACTTTTTGTCCCGAGAACCGCTCCTCGTGGCTCTCCGGTGCGAATTCTGAGGGACGGCTGACCGTTCCGGATGTAGCCCTGACGGTAGTGGTGACCCTCGCCAAGGCTGGACCAGTAGGCTGTGGGCACCCGCATTAGAAAGCGACGCTCGATTTCCCAGCCCATATGCCCCTACTCCGCCGGTTTCCGGCCCAATACGGCCACCCTGCGCCTCATGAAGGGCAGAAAGCCCTGTAGGGCCCGTTCTGCAACGTTGAGCACCGGAAGGTGCGATTCAGCGTAGTAGGCCTTCTCGATCTCGAAGCCTGCATCGGTGAGCAAACCCCGCATCCGTGCCATGGATTTGTAGTCCACATGGCTGACATCCCGTTTGATGAGGATGTCACGGTTCTTCAGCGCTTCTAGGAAATGGCCGCGGTGCGGTGTCCACGTGCTGAAACGCCCGCCAGGCTTGAGGACTCGGAACGCCTCTTTCGCGACGCGCTCGGAGTCGTCCGGATAGAGATGCTCGAACAGGTCCGCAGCAATCACAACGTCGAAGGAGTCCGCACCCAGCCCTGAGGCTCCAGCGTCGGCCTGAACGAAGCTCAAGTTGGCATGGGGCTCTTCACCGAGGCGGCGACTACAGATCTCGATGCTCTTCTGGCTGAAGTCGAGCCCGACGATCTCACCGGTCTGCTGAGCCAGCGCGAAGCCGAACGTGCCCCAACCGCAGCCCATGTCGAGTACACGGTCTGTAGCCAACGGCGTGTGGATCTGGAACACCTTGGCGATTCGGTAGCGCTGGAATGGCGTGTCGAGCTTGCCCAGGTGGTCGTCGACACCCTCGAAGTAGCCGCTGGAGTCGTAGAACTCCTGCCCGATGCGCTCCTCAGTCATCAAAGGCGCCCGAAGATGTGCTGGAACTTCATCCACCACACCCGCCACACCGCCTCGCGAACGATCTTCTTCGACATCTTCGAGTCACCGGTATCCCGCTCCGTGAATAGGATCGGTACCTCGGTGAACGTGAAGTTCTTGACCCACGCTCGGAACTTTAGCTCGATCTGAAACGCGTACCCGTTGGAACGGACCCGGTCGAGCCCCACTTCTTCCAATACGCGCCGATGCCAGCCGTTAAAGCCACCGGTGGCGTCTCGCACCGGCATCCTCGTGATCATGCGGGCATACCAAGACCCGAAGTAGCTGACCAGGAGCCGGCTCATGGGCCAGTTGGACACCGTTACACGCCCCTCCACATATCGAGAGCCAATCACGAAGTCATGCGTGCCGATGGCCTCGATCAAGCGGGGCAATGCGTCCGGGGGATGCGAGATGTCCGCATCCATCTCGAAAATGACTTCGAAATCGTGCTCGAGTGCCCATTTGAAGCCAGCCAGGTAGGCCTGCCCCAGTCCGTCTTTGGATTTGCGATGCAGGACGTGTACTCGAGGGGCAGCGGCGGCCATCTCATCTGCGAGCTGGCCGGTGCCGTCCGGCGACGCGTCATCGACGACCAGGATCTCGATCCGCTCGTCTTGTTCGAGAATCAGAGGGGCCTTCCTGGGAAGGTTCTCCATCTCGTTGTACGTCGGCACGATGACGAGGATGCGCTCACTCATTCGGGGCGGCTCCCTGCCTCTTGTCTGTTGGAGTTTCGCGCAGGTGCATCAACCAAAACACGCCTGCTGGGACGACCTCGACACCGGTAATCCAGATCCGGTGGACGACGGAGATCGCGCCCGCGTTGACGATGCCGACATGTGGTGTGAGAAACGCGACCAAAAAACCCTCCCGGACGCCGAGCCCGGCCGGTGCAAAGATCATCAGGTAACCCAACACATACGCGGCAGCGAAAGCGGAGGCAGTGGGTATGAGCGGTACAGGCATCCCGAAGCTCGTAACGAGGAGCCAGAACGACAACGCGTACCCCATCCAATTCATGAGGTAGAACATGAACCACCGGATCCCATGGGCACTACCGAGTGATTCCGGGGGGTCTGTGCGGGCGAGACGAAACCAAAGCGCCACGCCTCGTTCGAAGACGGATGGGATGGCTATGAGGCAGATTCCCACCACGACCAGGACGCCCCCGACGATACCCGCCTGACGCAGGGCCTCGCTGCCGGTCAGCAGTGCGCCGAGTCCGATCGACCCAGCCGCCGCAACGGCCAACCCCTGTCCCAGGACAGCCGCACCCGTTGCCGTGGCGGCTGGTACTCCTTGCCCCTTCGCCAAGGCTGCTAGGCCGGCGATCTGCCACACCTTGCCCGGGATGTAGCGCCCTAGGTTCGCAATCATGAAGAGTCGTACCGCACGTGCCGTCGGAATCGACGGGCCTCCTAAGTCCACCACGATGCGACCCCAAATGGCGGCCGATACGAAATACATCATTAGCAGGAGCGTCACGGACGCAGCGAAGCCCAGAGCGTGGGGTCGCATGCTCCCGATTTCCATCGCCTGAAGTTCCTGGACGTTGAATCCGACTCGGTCCAGGATGAACCAGGTGACGACGAGCGTGAGGGCGAGTCGCGCGCCGTGCTTCAACCACGCCTTCAGGGTTCAGTGCTCCCGCGTGGGCGATCACGCCACCACACGAATCCGTTTGCACCAGCGAGCGCCAAAGACAGGAGGACGCTCACCCAGAGGCTCATGCGCACCGTGGCCGATGCATACCACACTTCGATCTCGGATTGTCCGGCTGGGACCGGGATCGCACGGAGCGTGTGGTAGGCTCGGAGTACTGGAGTGTCGACCCCGCCGACCGTGGCCTGCCATCCAGCAAACCAGTTATCCGAGATGACCAGCATGGCAGCTTGATCCGAGGTTACAGAGAGGCGCATCCGGTCGGGGCCTCGCTCCAGCCAGGTCACGTTCCCCTGCCCTGGGCCTCCACCAAGAGATGCGACAGGAGCCTCGGCCAGCACAACTTCCCGCTCGGGGTCGAAGGCGGCAGAGAGCATGTACGGCACCGCTTCTTCGTCGGACTTCACGACCGCACTTCCAACAAGGCGAGCCCTCGGCAGCGCACCAATCTCGATCATCGTTTCGAAGGGCTGCCCATCCGAGCCTTGTAGCCTCTGGATGATGCCTGGGCCTTCGTACGGCTGCCGCCGCGCGTAATCCGGATACAGGATGTACTTCACGTTGAGCAGCCGCCTGACAGTGCCGCTGTTTATGAGGTTCACTGCGTCTCCCGACCCGACCATCCCAATCAGTTGGCGGTAACGGGCGAGGTCGTTCGGATGATGACCGGCTGCGAGTTCGATACCGTGGAGCGCCGGGCTGACGTCCTGACTGTTCCGGCTCATCGAGAACAGTCGATAGGGCTCCGTGCTTTCCGCCTCCCGGTCCAGGACCGCTTGGATGTTGGCGTTTGGAGCGTAGAACTCGTCGTGGTCGAGCGTCACGATGAACGCCTGATCCAGACGAAGGGCGTCTACCGCAACCAACCCGACCAGGCCTGCCAATAGGGCGACCGGAGCGAGACGCCCTTTCCGGAACACGAGTGCGAGGCCCGTGAATCCCGCAGTCAGCAGCACGGATGCCCAAGCGCTGCGTGACATCTCCGGCATGAAGTCTGCCAACGCTTGAATCCTCCCGTCGCCCATGTCCTTGAAGACCATCGAGGGCCAGATCGAAGCTATGAAACCGCTCGAGATCATGATCGCGATCGCCGTGACGACGCCCAGTCCAGCCACCATCACTATGGAGAGGCTTCGTTCTTCTTCGTCCCCGTCAACTGGCTGACGGAGCAGTCGGTCGACGCCCAGCGCGGCGAGGGTTGCCATGCTGAAGGCGAAAAGGAACATCGCCTGCGAGGGGGCCCTGAAGAGGGAAATGCCGGGCACGATCGAATAAATGATGCCCCATACGGGGGTGTTCGCTCCGAGCGCGAAGAAGAAGGCAAGCGCGCTCAACCCAAGGAAATAGAAGCGTAGGCTGCGCCTTGCCCCGCCGACGAAGGAAACCGCCGCGAGGAGCATCAGGATGAGGCCGGCGTATTCGTGATTGTCCTTGGCCCCGTTGCGGCCCCAATACGGGGCCCCCTTCCAGTTTCGTGCTTGGTTCCCTGCGAAACCCGGGACAATGAGGGAAAGAGCCTCCTCAGGATGGATCGACCATGAACTCGACCAGGCGACGCTCGTCTCCCCCACTTCTGCTCGTGTAGTGGCGGTGCGCCTTGAAGATTGAGTCGCGTATTCGACAGCCGGCACTAATTGGAATGCCGCGATGCCTGCCCCCATCAGAGACGCAGCGAGGAACAGCCCGAAGGTGATGCCGGCGCGCGGACGCACGGGCAACGCCGAGGCCTTTCCCTGCCGTGCGAGTTGAGTCGCGCGAAAGATCGCGAACATCCCGACGCCGCCGAACAGGAAGTACGCCATCTGGAAGTGAGTCGTGTAAATGACCAGCCCGACGACCAACGCAACCGAAGTGAAGGTCGCGAGACGGGGCCGCACGAAGTGGCGTTCAACGACCCAGAACAGAAGCGGGGCGAGCGCGGTCACAAACAACTTTCCGTCACCGCCAGGGTGGACGAAACTCACCAGCATGGGCGACAACATGTAGCCGGTCCCGGCCACGAGTGCGGCGGCCCGGGAGGTACCGATGGCCCGCGTCCAACCGAACATGAAAAAGCCGGCCGCGAGCACATGGAGAATCAGTTTCCATCCAAGTGCTCGGTACGGCTCCATGATGAGCAGGAGCAGGAGCGAGGGCGGATAGAAGGACTCTCCGGCGGAGAGGGCTTCAAGGAATGGAGTGCCCCCCAAGATGTGCGGCTGCCACCGAGGGAAGCGACCGAGGGCTCCGATCATGTCCACATAGAGGGCACGAGCGATATAGCCCAACCCCATCGTGTCGTTCCCGAACAGCATCTGGTCGCTGAAAATGAACGATCGGAAGAGGAAGACGGTCAGTCCACCGAAGAGTACCGTGGGAAGCCACTTTGGCACCGTGGGTCCACCGCCGCTCTTTCTGTCGTCGCGTTTTCTAGCACTCATGACTGCCCCCCTTTGGCCCGTCGGCGCTCGATGACTTCTTCGTAAATCTCCAGGTGCCGTTCGGCCAGGCGGGCGTTGCTCCAACCCGCGACCACCCGTCGACGCCCTTCCGCCCCAAGCTCCTTCAGGCGCCCGGACTGGAGCAGCGAGACAACCTTGTCCGCCAGCGCGTTCGGATCGGCTGGCTCGAAGAGTCCACCTACCGCGTCACTTACGATCTCAGGCAGCCCGCCAACGTTGGTAGCTGCAACCGGCAGTTCACAGGACATGCATTCGAGCGCCGCGACTGAGGTCGCCTCCATGAGTGACGGAAAGACCGCGAGATCGCCTGAGGACAGAAGTCCCGGCATCTCTCCGTGCGGCCGTGCACCCATGAAATGCAGCCTGTCGGAAACGCCGAGTTCACCCGCCATGCGTTCGAGTCGATCACGCTCCGGTCCATCGCCAACCAGCACGGCTTCTACATCGGCCCGCTCTGCAATGAGCGGCATCGAGCGGACGAAGTGCTCGACCCCGTTCTTGTGGAAGAGCCTCCTGGGCACGATCAAGCGGAAGCGGCCCTCATCCAACGGAGGAAGCGTCGGCTCGATGTTTTGGAAGAAACCGGTGTCTACACCGTTGGTGAGCGGCTCGATGCTCGTTCCCGGCGCGATGCTTTCCCCTACCCCAGCGATCTCACCACTCGCAGCGAGGTTGTAGTCAGCCGCTTCCAGGAAGCGCTTGAAGACGGGCCGCCAGAACGGCGATCCCGCTCGTTTGAGGAAGTGGCTTGTGTGGTAGGTCGTAACGATGGGGGCGGACCGGACACGCTGCGCCACCATAGCCGGGAGCACAGACGCGATGTCCTGGGCGTGGAGGACGTCAGCGTGTTGGGCGAGGGTCGCGAAGCGATGCATCGACGCAAGCGCATGAGCGGCCCAGCCGGGGGTATTCCTGGACGGCATCCAAGTCCGCCACACGTTGACGCCACCCATTACTTCTTGCTTCGGCAGGCCCGGCTGAGATAGGGACGTCACCATGTCCACCCTGTGGCCCCGTTCGGCCATCGCCTTGCACAAGTAGTAGACGTGGCTCTCCAGCCCGCCTACCTCCGGCGGGAAGTAGACGCAGTGCATCAATACCTTCACGCGCCCCAATCCTCGGTCGTACGTGGTCGTCCCAATAGGTCCGCCGCAACGATGTCGGCAATCCGTTTCCCGGCGAGCCCGTCACCATAAGGATTGGTGGCAGGAAGGGTTTCCTGAGCCCTGCTCAGAATCGAGCGAGCTCGTTCAAGGATTCGCCCCCCATCCGTGCCCACCAGTTCTGCGACACCTGCGTCCACTCCCTCAGGTCGTTCCGTGACCTCACGAAGGACGAGCACCGGCGTCCCGAAGGTCGGCGCCTCTTCCTGAATCCCGCCCGAGTCGGTCAGGATCAATGATGCGGCGTCGAGCGCGGCTACGAGATCGAAGTAGCCGACCGGGTCAGTCAGGTGGATGCGAGGGTGATCACTCAGGAGTTCCTGAGCTGGCCCCAGCACATTCGGGTTCGGATGAACGGGGTACACGATGTCGATATCGTCGTGCTCTTCCGCGAGCGTTCGCACGGCAGCGAATACCTCACGAATCGGGGCACCGAACGATTCGCGGCGATGCGCCGTGAGGAGGACGAGTCGTCGATTACCCTCGATGACAGACCGGAGGACATCATTGTCGATGGGTCGGTGACCGTCGGATACCCGCTGAAGGGCGTCGACGACGGTGTTGCCCGTGATGAAGACGTTTTCCGCCGTGGTGTTCTCGGCTGCCAGTGCTTCTTTAGCATACGGCGTAGGTGCGAAATAGTAATCTGATACGATATCCGTGAGGCGTCGGAAAATTTCCTCCGGCCAGGGAGCCCACTTGTCGTGACTCCTCAGCCCCGCTTCAACATGACCGACCTTCACCTTCTCGAAGAACCCGACTAGGGAGCCGACGAATACCGTGGCTGTGTCCCCCTGCACGAGGATCGCGTCCGGTTGGAACTCCTGCACCACTCCTCGTAGCCCTTCCATCGCACGCTGGACGACGTCGTAGAGCGTCTGGCCCGGCTTCATGATGTCCAGGTCATAGTCGGGTTCGAGATCGAATGCCTCGAGGACCTGCGCCACCAGATCGGTGTGCTGACCGGTCAAGGCGAAGCGTGTTTCGATTTCCGGAGCGAGGTCACGAAATGCGTCGAGTACGGGGGCCATCTTGATGGCCTCCGGGCGGGTCCCAACGACGATCAACACCTTTTTGGGCTGTATTGAGGATTCGTTCACGAACCGGAATCCTTTCTATTTCTCCTCAGGTTGTCGATCTCGTAACGGACCTGAGCCACCTGTTCGGACACCAGGCCAAATCCGACGAGCACGAAGCCGAGCATCTCGAGCAGCATGACCAAGTATAAGAGCGGTCGATAACCCATTGGCGGGATGTAAGGGTCGAAGCCCACCATGGGGTGCACAAAACGCAAATACACCGCGATTGCCGCGACGAAGACTCCTAGGCCGGCCATCAAGATGCCGGAGGCTCCAAAAAAGAGCAGCGGCTTTCGTGAGAACAGCAGCAGGAAGCCCACTGACATCAGATCCATCACGCCGACCAAGATACGGAACGGGCCCTGGAACTTGGACTCCCCCGCCCTTCTGTCGTGGAGTTCGATGTCGATCTCGGTGACCGTCGCGCCACGCGAGTGGGCGAGTACGACGAAGAACCGATGCCAATCGTGACGAAGCGTCAGGCCGTCCAGGACTTCGCGACGGAAGGCCTTCATCGAATTCAAGTCCGACACTGGCACGTCGAAGATCTTCCGTGACAGGCGATTGTAGACCGAGGACACTCCGCGCTTGTCGTATGCTCCGACCTTCCGGCCGGTCACGATGTCCCACCCTTCGGAGAGCTTCTCCAGGAATCGCGGAATCTCGCTCGGGGTGTGCTGAAGGTCCGCGTCGAAGATGACCAGGGCTGTCTTCTCAGTCGCATCGGCGCCGGTGATCATCGCCTCGGTCTTTCCGAGGTTCTTATTGTGCTTTACAACCTTGAAGGCGTCCCACCCAGCCGACTCGCGTTCCGCGATGGCAGCCGTGTCGTCCGATGAGCCGTCGTCCACCAAGATGACCTCACCGTCGAGGCCGAAGCGCTCGAAAGCCTCTCGGAGCTCGCGTACGAGATCCGGAATCACCTCAGCTTCATTGAAGGCGGGTACGATGACCGCGAAGTCGTTCTTCGTCATACGCGTTTTCGCATACGGGCTGGGAGAATTCCGAGTTGGTCTCTGTACTTGGCGACCGTCCTGCGAGCGATTTTGACGCCGTCGGCCATCAAGAGTTTTACGATGGCCTGATCTGTGAGGGGTTTTCCACTGTCCTCGTCGGAGACCAGGCTCTTTATCTTGTCTTTTACGCCACGGGCGGAGATGTCCTCTCCGCTCGTCGTAGACAGTCCACTGGAGAAGAAGTACTTGAGGGAGAAGACGCCCCGGGGGGTCTGCACGTACTTCTTATTTGTCACGCGCGACACGGTCGACTCGTGCATCTCAATGTAGTCGGCGACCTCACGGAGCGTGAGTGGCTTCAAGTGCTGCACACCCCGCTCGAAGAACGCGCGCTGCCGATCCACGATGAAGTTCATGACCTTCAGCATTGTCTGACGCCGTTGCTCAATGGCCTGAACCATCCAGTTGGCCGAGTTGAGCTTGGCGGCGACGAATTCCTTGTTCTCACCTGTGAACTGCTTCTTGTCTTTCGCGATGTCTTTGTAGCTCTGGGAGATCCGGAGACGCGGCAGGCTCGTGTCGTTCGCGAACACCATGTACTCACCGTCGATCTGCTCAACAATCAAGTCCGGGATGACATAGTGCTCGGGCTCGGCTGAGTATTTCTGACCCGGCTTCGGGTCCAGGTGACTCAGTCCATCCGTGGCGTCTTGGACTTCGATGGGTTGCACACCGAGAGTCTTCGCGATGTCACTGACACGATGGTTGATGAGCGCATCGAAGTGTTCGTCAACGATTTTAAAGGCGAGCGAATCGCCTTCATCACGCTGCTGAAGCTGGATCAGGATCGATTCCCGAACGTCTCGGGCACCGATGCCCGGCGGGTCGAAGGCCTGGACCACCTGCAGCATGGCCACGGCTTCATCTAACACGTACGGACGGAAGGCCTCTACAATGGAGTCCATCTCAGACTGACGTTCGTGTTTGTCTTCGATCTGGGCCACCGCCTCTTCAGCGATCGGGCGGACTTCTTCGAGCCAGCTGTTCACGCCGGAGACACATTCGGACAGATCGCACGCGAGCATTCCGTCGTCGTCGATGTCGCCGATGATCTCTTCGCCCATGCGGAGTTCACGATCTGAGATCGTGAGAAGGCGCAATTGATCCTCGAGGTGGTCGTGCAAATCCCGCGTATCGACGGGAGTGGGTTCGAAATACTCTTTCTGCTCGAACTCGGCGCGTCTGCCGCCCACATCAAACCCGTCCAAGAGGATCGCCTCCCAGTCCACATCGTCGCCCAGAGGTTCGTCCGTCGTGTCCTCTCTGAGCTCGACCTCCATTTCAACTTCGGCTTCTTCCATCTCGAGCAGCGGATTCTCAGCGAGCTCTGCCTTCAGATGCTGTTGCAAGTCCAATAAGGGCATGTAGAGCAACTCCATCGCCTGATACAGGCGTGGGTTGATCCGCATCTCCTGCCGGAGGTTTGCGCTCTGATAGAGCTTCGTGTTGAAAGTGCTCATGGAAGGGTCGTTCGCCGGGCCTCCAAGCCCGAGTATCGATTTCTACTCCTGTGCTCCTGCCGTGTCGGGTTTCGCATACCGACCGCGCATCCGTTCGGTCAAAGTCGGGCCCAGGTAGATCTCCGCGACCTCATCGTTCCACACGAGTTCGGAGACCGTCCCGCTGACCCTAATCCCACCTTCATACATGATGTATGCCCGATCGACGATTTCGAGTGTCTGTTCAACATTGTGATCAGAGATTACGACCCCGATATCGCGATCCTTCAGACCGCGAACGATGTCCTGAATGTCGTGTACGGCAATCGGATCGATCCCTGCGAAGGGTTCGTCGAGCAGCATGAACTTAGGGCGCTGGACGAGTGCCCGCGTGATCTCGAGTCTGCGACGCTCACCACCGGACAGCGAATAGGCCTTGTTCTTGCGCAGTTCGCTGAGGCCCAATTCGGCCAAAAGGTGCTCCAAACGCTGCTTTTCTTCCTTCTTTGGCAGCTTCAGCGTCTCAAGGATTGCGAGTACGTTGTCCTCGACTGAGAGGCGCCGGAACACTGACGGTTCTTGGGCCAGGTATCCCACCCCTCGACGCGCTCGTCGATACATGGGCGTCTTGGTCAGATCGTCCCCATCAAGGTGGACCGTCCCGGAATGCGGCGGAATGAGTCCGACCATCATGTAGAAGGTCGTCGTCTTTCCGGCTCCGTTCGGCCCCAATAGGCCCACGATCTCGCCCTGACTCACGGCGATGTCAACGTCGTTCACGACGGTGCGTTTGCGGTAGATCTTCGTAAGGCCTTCGCCCGAGAAGCGGCTCACTGTCTCCGGTTCACCGTTCATATTTTCACTCAAATGTGTCTCCAGGGATCAGACGGATAGGCTTGAGACCGCTCCGGGCCAGGAGCGTCAGGCCCACCTCCGTCGTTCCGGGTATTCTCAGGTGTCTTCGTATTCCCAACCGCAGAAGTGTCCGGCACGACCGTGGAATCTGCGCCCAGGCTGTCCGAAGGAACACTGATTGGTATCGGCTCCAGGTGAACCCCCTGCGTCTGCCCTAGGACGTCCATGTGATCAATCTGCCCGTCGGCCATCACGATGGTGATTTCATCTCCCACCACATAGTGAACGGCTGGGGCGTCCGTCCCTGCTACCGAGTTGCTGTCTGCTGGCGGGAGCCGATAAAGGCTGCGTGCGCCTACCCGGGCAACAATACGGTCGATGCGGTTCTGAGCGGACGTGGAGTCCGAGCCCGCTTCCGTCTCGACTTCGGCCGTATCGCGCACGAAGGTCACGATCACGGTGTCGCCCTCAAGCCAGTCAGTCCGAGCGATTTCTGGGAGGACTTCGACGTTGAGGGAGTCGCGGTCGCTCGACACGCTGCGGGCGTTCCCCACTGCGAAGACCCTGTCCAACTGCTCGGCCGGTGCTAGGACCTCTAATGAGTCCGCGGTCAATTCGAACTGGGCGGACACCACTCGTGGCCGGGCGGGCGCATCTTCGGAGACGTTGGCGAGGTCGACCCTGTTCACGGCAACGAGCCGGTCGAGAAGGCTTCCCTCCATATACATGAAGATTACTGGAGCGGTCAGCCGCATGTCCTCACTGATGAGTAGAGCCTCTCGGCGCGCCACGACCTGGTCGATGTCGTCCCCGTTCATCCCCATGTTGATGGTCTCGCCCAGGAGATCGTACGTGGTGCCGTCGACTCTGGCCGAGCCATTGAGGAGAATGCGGCCGGCGGCCTGGTCGTACTCCGCGCTGTCCGCGAACGCGTGAAGCGAATCGCGCTCGATCTCGACGTCCCCAGTTGCGCGGAAATAGGTGTCACCCTGAATGAAGATGCGGTCACCGTCCACGACGTAGGGTGTGTTCGAGTCGTTTACGGATTCCGGCAGGCCGACTTCGACCGGAGTCGCCGCCGGTGGCAGGGCTGGATCGGACCCGGGAATCGAATCTGTTCCTGCCGAGGATGTGCTGGCCCGCATGGTCAGAATCGCTCGGGGCCTGACCCCATCAAGGCCCGTGGTCACGTCCATCTGGGCCCGTTGCCGTTGAGGCGTCTGGCGCAGGTAAATGAGCCGGCCGTTCTGAATCGTGAATCCCTGGACGGTGTCTTGGACGAACACATTGCGTTCAGCCTGAAGGCGGCCCTGCTCTGCGAAGTATCGGGCTTCGTCCGCGCGCAACTCACCGTTCGCGTCAAGAAAACGCACTGAGCCGATGAGGTGCTGCATTCCCTGTGCTGAATACGAAATCGCTGAGTCTGCCCAGATTTCGACCCCGTCGCGACAGAAGAGGTGAGGAGTCCCGACATAGGTGATGCTCGCCCCGCCTGACAACATGGTCATCACCAGGTCCCCTGACGGGAACACGAACTCACAGTCCTCTTGAGCCGCACCCTTGGCCGGGAACGCGAGGAGCGAGACAATCGCCGCGACGACGAGGAGGGCTCGTGGGAGGGAGACCGTCATCGGTCCGACTACCGGCCGACCGCTTGGCCGCGAATGCTCGAGATCCGGACGTTCCTGAACTCCATATCAGATTGGAACGCAGAGCCCCTCGTAACCGAACCGTTCGCGAGCGTCTGCGCCGTCGCCGAGTCCGACCAGATCCGATTCTGATTCGGGTCGTAGTGCAACTCGGAGCTTTCGATCTTTCGCCCGTCGTCATGCACCAAGAGGACCACGTCACCTCGTGCGGTCATCCGGTCCGTCTGCTGGTCCCAATCGCCCGAGGTGCCCGTCACCGTTGCACGCGCCGTGCCGTTCGCGTTGTAGAACACGATGCTCATTTGATGGAGCTGAGCTGAGGCCGAGTCCGCGAACATATATGCGGTGTCGGCGTTGACCCTACCGTCCCGAATGCCTCGCGAGGTCATGAAAGCAACCATACCGAAGACGACGTTATCCGCCCCGATCTCTAGGAGCGCTTCCGACGCGACCGCCGTCTCCACAGGTTCGTCACAGGCGGTGAGCCCCAAGATCGAAACCAGACCGATCACAGCAAGGGGGCGAATCATCTTAGATATTTTCATCAAACCGCTCCGGATCTCATCAAGTCGTGCAAGTGAACGATTCCCACGAGATGTCCGGCTCCGTTTTGGACCGGGAGGGCCATGATCCCGTGCTCTTCCATCCGACGAACGGCTGCGGAGCCCAGTTCGGCCTCGCTGGCGACCTTAGGGTTGAGCGTCATCACGTCTGCGACTTTCACGCCGAGGAACCCCGGGTCCGACTCCATGCATCGTGCCAGGTCCCCGGCCGTGAGTACACCCACAACTTTGGGGCCCTCCACCACGGGGACCGTGCCCCGCATCTTCGCGAGTGGCGCGATGGCTTCTTTCAACGAGACTTCGCCCGTCAGCGTGGGATATTCGTCGGAGATCATGACATCTCCTACACGGACGGAGAGCTTGGTTCCAAGTGTTCCACCCGGGTGAAGCGCCGCGAAATCCCCTTCCCCGAATCCCTTCTCCTGAAGGACCACCATGGCGAGGGCGTCGCCCAGGGCCAGCGTGGTCGTGGTCGATGAGGTCGGGGCCAGATCCATCGGGCACGCCTCCTCCGTCACCGAGCAGTCGAGCGTCACTGACGCGTCGCGAGCCAGCACGGAGTCCGGCTGCCCTGTCATGGCCACCACGGGAACACCGAGACGTACCAAGTACTCCGTGATGCGACCGAGCTCAGAGCCCTCTCCGGACTTGGAGATGAGGATCGCTACGTCGGCCTTCCCGACGATTCCAAGATCTCCGTGGAGCGCCTCGACCCCGTGTAGGAATGTCGAGGGCGTACCCGTCGAGGTGAGGGTACCTGCAATCTTCCGAGCGATGTGCCCCGACTTGCCGACCCCGCACACGACGATTCGGCCCTTCGCGCCCGCCACGAGACGGCAGGCCTCCACGAATCGACTGTCCAGTCGCGCGGATACCGTCGCGATGGCATCGGCCTCGATATTGAGAACACGGCGCCCTTCTGCGAGCAGCGCCTCGTCAGAGGACGTCATGCGGGGCTCCGGTCCGCAACATACTTCTCGATTACGCCACCCAGTTCGCCCCGCGCGGTGAGCAGGGCCTCGCAGAACTCACGTGCGGCGCCTTTGCCTCCCTCCTTCGCCGACTTCCAATCGGCGATCGCTGTGATCGTCGATGTAGCGTTTGCTACCGCAGCTTTGAGGCCGACCTCCCGGAGCACGGACAGGTCAGGGATGTCGTCAGCCAGCATCGCGACTTCGTGCCATTCAACACCCTTCCGAGCGATGAGTTCGCGGACGACCACAAGCTTGTGGGCGTTTGGCGCCTGGTGGCACTCATCGATTTCGAGCTCAGCCGCCCGCAGCGTGGTCGCCTTTGAGACACGACCCGAGACGATGGCGACTTCGAGCCCCGCCCACATGAGCATCTTGAGCCCAATGCCGTCTTGGATATCGAAGCGCTTGAGTTCGACCGATTCTCCTGATTCCGTTTCTCCGACATAGATGCCGGCATCCGTGAGGACACCATCGACGTCGAAAATCACGAGTTTGATCTGACGGGCCAGCGCGTCATTGATTGGGTTCTCGCTGGACATCAGGTGGCTCCCTCGGGGGCTAGGGCCGCTCGCACGGCCTGCACATTCCGGAGCAGTTGAGGCATCTCTTCCAGCGGAAGCATGTTCGATCCGTCCGACGGTGCTTGCTCCGGGCGCGGGTGGGTCTCCAGGAACAATCCAGCACATCCGGCGGCCACAGCGCCTCGCACGAGCGACGGAATGTGCTCCGGGTCGCCGCCACTGGCGCCGTCCAGAGCGCCCGGTCTTTGCACGGAGTGAGTGCCGTCGAAGTAGACTGGGCAGCCCGTCGCTTTCGTGCCTCGTGCGAACGACCGCATGTCGACGACTAGGTTGCCGTACCCGAAGAAGGTCCCACGCTCGGTGACCGCGACCTCAGGCGCTCCTGAGGACTCGAGCTTGTCCACAGCGGCCGCCATTTCCTCGGGCGACATCCACTGCCCTTTCTTCAAGTTGACGGGACGCCCCGTCTCCCCGACAGCGACGAGTAGGTCCGTCTGCCGACAGAGAAATGCTGGTATCTGGAGCGCGTCGACCACGGCAGCGACGCGTGCCGCCTGACCGGCCTCATGGATGTCGGTAATCACCGACAGGCCTGTTTCCCCTTTCACCCGTGCGAGCGCCTCGAGGCCGACCTCTAAGCCGGGACCCCGCTCGGCCGACAACTTCGACCGGTTTGCCTTGTCGAATGACGCCTTAAAAACGACCGGGAGATCGAATGACTCCGACCACCCCGAAAGCGCACGTGCGACTTCGAGGTTGATCTCATCACTCTCTAGGAGGCATGGCCCAGCGATGAGCGAGAATCGATCGAACATCCCCCTCCGTTCCTAAACGCTTGCCGGCTCAGCGGCCGGTTTAGCGGGTTGGTTTCGCGCGTACGCGGCAGCTGCTCCGACGAACGATGCGAACAGCGGATGCGGGCGGGTCGGGCGGCTCTTGAGTTCGGGATGGAACTGACCCGCGACGAACCAAGGATGTTCCGTGAGCTCGATCATCTCGACGAGCCCGCCGTCCGGAGACGTACCACTGATCGTCATGCCGTTGTCCGTAAGCAGGTCCCGGTACTCGTTGTTGACCTCGAAGCGGTGTCTGTGACGCTCGGAGATCTCGTCCACTCCGTAGATCTCCCTGGCTTTGGTTCCCTCGCCTAGGGCGCACGGATATGCACCGAGCCTCATCGTCCCGCCCATGGTGGTGACTTGCAGTTGGGAGTCGAGCAGGCAGATCACCGGATCCGGCGAAGCCTCCGCAAACTCGGACGAATGGGATCCTTCCAAGCCACACACGTTCCGAGCGAATTCGATGACCGCGCACTGCAGACCAAGGCAGATGCCGAAGAACGGCATCTGGTTTTCCCGAGCCCAACGGATCGTCTCGAGCATACCTTCGACTCCGCGAGGACCGAATCCACCTGGAATCAATAGGCCGTCATACTCTTTGAGTTTCTCTACGCCCTCACCGTTGTCGAATACTTCAGAGGACAACCAGTGGATGTCAGCCTTTACGTCGTTCGCGATGCCACCATGGATGAGTGACTCCTGAATCGACTTGTACGAGTCGATGTGGTCCGTGTACTTGCCGACCACCGCAATCTTGGCCGTACCCGCAGAAGGATGTTTGACCCGATTCACCATCGCAGTCCACGACGTCATGTCGGGCTGCGGCAGATCAAGTCCTAGGCGCTCCGCGATCACGTCGTCCAAGCGCTGCTTCTTGAGCGAAAGGGGAACCTCGTAGATGGTCTCGACATCGCGCGCCTCGATCACCCCGTCGATTTCGACGTTGGTGAAGAGCGCGATCTTGCGACGGATTTCGTCAGACAGCGGATGCTCGGACCGACAGATCAGCACGTGCGGCTGAATTCCGATCTGCATCAGCTCGCGCACGGAATGCTGGGTCGGCTTTGTCTTAAGCTCCCCCGCGGCGGTGATGAATGGCACCAGCGTCAGATGGACGAAGATCGCGTTCTCGCGCCCCACGTCCTGACGGAACTGACGAATGGCCTCAAGGAACGGGAGAGACTCGATATCACCCACCGTGCCGCCGATCTCGGTAATCACGACGTCGTTGTCGTCAGAGAGCCTGCTGATCGCCGACTTGATCTCGTCGGTGATGTGCGGGATCACCTGAACCGTGGACCCCAGGTAGTCACCGCGACGTTCCTTTGAGATCACCGTCTGGTAGATCCGACCCGTCGTGATGTTGTTTGCCTGGGAGAGGGATTCGTCGATGAATCGCTCGTAGTGACCCAAGTCGAGATCGGTCTCAGCCCCATCGTCGGTCACGAACACCTCTCCGTGCTGGAACGGCGAAAGCGTTCCCGGATCCACGTTGATGTACGGATCGAACTTCTGGAGCGTCACCCTCAGCCCGCGCTCCTTGAGGAGGCGTCCGATGGCTGCGGCGGAAATTCCCTTACCGAGTGACGAAACTACGCCGCCGGTAACGAAGATGTACTTAGTGGGCCTGTCATGCGTGTCGGTCATGGATTCCGTCATGCGAAAGTGGTGGCTCCGTACTCGGTCAGTTTCTTTTCCATCCTCAGAACATCCGCGGGTGTATCTACTCCCGGGTCCGCCGCACCCACGACGGCTACCCCGATCCTCAATCCCGCCTCGAGCGGGCGTAACTGTTCCAGCAGCTCGAGACGCTCCAGCTGTGATGGCGCGAGGGATACCCAATCATGCAGGGCGTCGCGCGTATAAGCGTAGATCCCGATGTGCCGAAGGAATGGCTCGTGCTCCAACTCCTCGGGTCCTGGCTTCTCGTCGCGTTTGTAGGGGATCGGGGCGCGAGAGAAGTAAAGCGCCTTCCCGCTGGCTGCTCTCGCGACCTTCACCACTGAAGGGTCTGCCCGCGCGTCATCTGTTCGCACGGGAATGGCACATGTCCCCACGTCCCATTTCCCCTCAACAACCAAGTCGATCGCGGCTCGAACGTGCGCCTCCTTAATCAGGGGCTCGTCGCCCTGCACGTTCACGACCACGTCGTACTGTCGATATGCGGGGCGGTTGACCACTTCAGCGACGCGGTCGGTCCCTGAAGGATGATCCGTTGCCGTCATTTCCACCGGGGCTCCCAACGCCCGGCAGACCTCCGCCACGTCCTCTGAGTCCGTGGCAACCACCGCGTGGTCGAGCACAGACATGTTCTCGATGCGCCGCCAAACCCACTCAATCAAGGGTTTCCCGAGGATCGGATAGAGCGGTTTGTTGGGGAGTCGGGTCGAGGCAAGCCGGGCCGGCACGATGCCTAAGACCTGGCCGCTCAAGGGGCTTTTCCGGGGCCGGAATGGCGCAAATGCAATGCAAAATTCACGCCAGGAAAGTTACTCGCGTGGGGGGGAGAGGGTCAACCGGATATCCAAAGTAAATTGGCGTCGGATTCGCCTGCCCGACTGAAGTCGACTTCGCGGCTGTTGGCCGGGACCGCCCACCGCTCAAGTCGCCTCCAAGAAATTCTGTAGAAGCTGCTTGCCGTATTGGCTGAAGAGGGACTCCGGGTGGAACTGAACGCCCCACAGCGGGAGGTCCCGATGCCGCATGGATTGGACTTCTCCCTCGTCGGCCTTGTCCGTGCTCCAGGCGGTTGGGACGAGAACCTCCGGCAACGCGGCCGTGTCGGTAACCAGGGAGTGGTAACGGGCAACCTCGAAAGGCGAGGGGATGTCGCGGAATAACCCGTCGCCCTCGTGCCGGATCGAAGCTGTTTTTCCGTGCATGATTCGGCTCGCTCGTACGGTGCGTCCGCCGAAAGCCTCTCCCA
Organism: Longimicrobiales bacterium; assembly: GCA_029245345.1. Taxonomy (NCBI): domain Bacteria; kingdom Pseudomonadati; phylum Gemmatimonadota; class Longimicrobiia; order Longimicrobiales; species Longimicrobiales bacterium. Next base: position 73,743 of record JAQWPM010000019.1, on the reverse strand, counting down.
TCGACTGGTGCCCAAGACAAACCCCGAGCATGGGTGTGCCCTGCGCTCCTAGTTGCCTGAACGCCTCCACACTGACGCCGGCCTCGGAAGGTGTGCACGGTCCAGGCGACACGACGATCCTCGCGGGCTTCATCGCTCCCAGCTCGGCCACAGACTTCTCATCGTTGCGGACAACGACCGGCTCAGCGCCCAGATCTCCGAGGTGCTGAACGAGGTTGAACGTGAACGAATCGTAGTTGTCGATTACTAGCAGCATCCCGGTCGCTCTTTGGTCGTTTCGGTAGTTCGTCGCACTCCAAGCTAGCGCTCGATGCTCCAGCCCAATACTTCCAGCGGATGAAATTGAGGATCCGACCCATATTCGCCGGGTAGCTGACTCACCTCCGACTACGTCACAACAGGAGACTTCGTGTATACCCGCTGTCTGGTTTGCGCCACCGCGTTCGAGCCCAACGATCAGTTGGAGCATCTGCCCAATGGGCAGCGCGTGGCGTTCGATCCAGGACGCGGGCGCCTGTGGGTCGTGTGCCCGACCTGTCGCCGATGGTCGCTGGCGCCCATCGAGGACCGATGGGAGGCGCTTGAAGAGCTCGAGAAGTTGACGGCGGACAAGGCCCGACTGCTGTCTCAGACGGACAACATCTCGCTCTTGAAGTCAGGTCCGTTGGAGATCGTCCGTGTGGGGAAGGCTCAGCTCACCGAAGAAGCGTGGTGGCGGTACGGGCGTGAATTGGCGTCGCGTCGACAGCGCTACAAGAAACTCTCCTTTGCGGGGACAGCCGCTGCGGGTGCCGTGGTGGTCGGCGGCTGGGCGACCGGTGGCATGACGCTCCTGGGCATGTGGTTCGTCATGGGCCACGCACCTGACTCGATCACCGATGCCGCTCGTTGGCTCCGGTTCGGGGGTTCGGCCTGGCGTGGCGCAGAAGAGTGCGGTTCTTGTGGGTACACCTTCCGCGCCTTGCCGTACAGCGACCGTGGCGGCCTCGGGCTCTTCCCGGGTTCCGAGCCGGGGAAGATCGAGCTGGTGCAGCGCTGCTCGAACTGCGGCGTGTATCGTGACGGTGGGTTGCGTCTTTCTGGCCAGGACGCCGAACGGACTCTTCGGCGTGTGCTCGCCTACCACCACTACCAGGGCGCGTCCGAGCGCCGGGTCGTGTCGGCCGCCCGGCTGATCCAGGAAGCTGGGTCCCCACAAGACTTGGCCCGTATCGTCATAAAGGACGGGAGGCGCTTGGGCGACCTACAACGTACCGGCGCGATCGCGTTGGAGATCGCGGCCAACGAAGCTTCTGAGCAGCGCCTACTCGCGCTCGAGCTTGCTCAACTCGAAGCGCATTGGCGCCGTGAGGAAGAACTCGCCGAAATCGTCGATGGTGAACTCAGCCCCCTGCCTGCGATCGAGACGATGCGCAGGCGGATCACCGGTCGGGGTTAGCCCGCGGGCTCCATCTTCCAGAAGATGATTCCGCCGGCCTGTTGACCTACCGCGGCGGACCCGACCAACTCAAAGCTGTCCAGGTCATAGACGTCGACCTTACCCGGCTCGGCGCCCTTACCTTCGACGCTCACGAAGGCGTACCGTGAGTCTGAGGAGATCGCGACCCCGTGTGGGAGAGTCGTGCTCGACGGAACGGTCGCTAAGATCTCGCCGGATGCAGCGTCGAAGAACTGAGCTTGCGCCGCACCTTTCAGTGAAGCCACGAGCACGCGGCCGTCCGGGGTAATCCCCAAGTTGTAGGGCGCTCGACCTGCTGGGAATTTTCGTTCGAGCGACCACGTCTCACGATTCACGACGAGGATCTCGTCACCCTTGTTGCAAGCCACGTACAGCGAGCCACCGTCCGGGGAGGGTTCCACCCAGGTGGGAGAGCACGTGGGGTTATGGGTCATACTCATGCCGCTCATAGGCTGTGACATCCCGTTCGCCCCCGTTACGACCTCACCCACCTCGTAGTTGTCGATCGCCATCTCAGATCCTTTCGAAACTGAAAAGCGACGAGACACCTCAAACGTGCGCGTGTCGATCTCGACCATCTGGTCGTCCATCATGCAGTTCGAGTAGGCGAAGAGGCCGTCTGGAGCTATGCGGAGCCCGTGAGGCATGACACAGGTGGCGATCTGATCGACCTCCACCAAGTCGGGCGTGTACACGACCGAGATCGTGCTGGGGACCATCTCACCGTGCAGATTGAAGTTCACGATAAAGGCGTAGAGCCCATCCGGCGTGAGATCGAGCGTCGCCGGAAAGTTGCCCAGGAGGATCGGGGCGGCCACGAGCGTATCAACGCCCGCCTCGTACTTCCATAACTTGCCGTCCGGCACTCCGTGCGCCGTCGTCATATAGAGATATTGGCCGTCGGGCGACACGTTCAGGCCGTGCGGCCCCTCAGTCTCGACCGCCATCTCACCTACGGGTGTGGTCTGGTCGACGGATACGCCCTCCGGCCCCAGGCGGATGCGATGGATAAGGTCGGCGGACTCTGCGCCGACGTACGCGTAGTAAACCACGTCCGGACCGGCGGTCTGCCCAGGAGAGGGTGCGTCATTCGCACTTCCCGCTCCACCATAAGAACCACCACACGCCACAATGAGAACCGCACAGGAGGTGGCGAACATGTTACGTAGGTTCATCGATCTCAGTCGTTTGGGTGGCGATCTGTTGCGCCGGAGGTCGACGGCTTCGACCTTCCACGCTTCTTCGGATTCACAGGGCAGTTGCGGAGCCGACCGGGGTCTAATAGGCCGAACATGAAGGACCTTTTCAAGGGAGCAGTGTGAAGATGAGACGTATCAGTTCACTCGTGGCCGTGATGGCGTTGGCTGCAGCGCCGGTTGCGGCTCAGGATGCGGCTCTCGAAGTCGGTCTCCGCGTAGCCAGTATTACCAGCGATCCCGCTGAGATTGTGATCGAGGCCGGTGCGCCCGCCTCGGTCTCAATTTTAGCCCTGGATGCCAACGGCCAAGTCGTAGACGCGACACTGCGGATACGTGGTCGGGGGGTTACCTACTCGAATGGCACATTGACTGGAGCGGAGGGCGGTGAGTACCAACTCATCGTATCGGTAGTGCTCCCGTCGAGTGCGTCACAGGCTCCGGTGTCTGCGTCGATACCTGTGATCGTCACGTGGCCGGCGGTTACCAAGATTGACGTCATGCCTGAGAATGACATGACGCTCTACCCCGGAACCTCTGTCGGATATTCGGCCGAAGCGTTCTTGGCGAACGGTGCCCTCCGTCCGGGTGCACCGATTTCTTGGTCGACGTCGAACTCAGCTGTAGCGACTGTCGACCCATGGGGCTCCGTCACCGCCCACTCGAGCGGCTCGGTCGCGATCGTGGCGACGTTCGAGGGAATGGACGGCGAATACCAAATCGACGTTCCCACGCTCGATGCTTCCCGCTTGGAGATCCGTGGTGGCGTTGATCAGGTTCGGCAGGGAGATGTCGTATCGCTCGAGGCGGTGGCCACTGGTGGAGCGTCTGAGGTCACGGACGTTCCGGTCACATGGTCCGTCTTTTTCGAGCCGGACGACACCATCAACGCGCCGGGAGCCTCAGGCCTGGTGACCGAAGGCAAGTTCGTTGGTGAAGTGCCCGGTCAGTACACCGTGCTCGCTACCGCGGGAGATATGGTCGCTCGTACGAAGATCGACGTCCGCTCGCGTGGCGCTGTTCAGGACATCGAGCTCATGGGCCGCGGAACCGTCTCAGATCAGCGTAGCTCTGACCTGTGGATGTTCGAGGGGATGAACGGACGCGATTATGGCCTCACGGGCACCTGGGGCGCGGACGGCTGGGCGTTCTTCTGGGACGTGACCGACGTCGGCAACATCATGAAGATCGACTCGATCCAGGTTGATGCGCGTACCGTGAACGATGTGAAAGTCGCTCCGAACGGGCGCTACGCTGCGCTTTCCCGTGAGGGTACGTCGACGCGTAAGGATGGGCCGGTACTCATCGATATGTCGGACCCGGACAACCCGGTGATCGCCTCTTACATCGACGACGAGCACATCACGGGTGGCGTCCACAACATGTTTGCGCTGGATAACTATTTGTTCGCCCTCTCGAACGGCGACAAGTACGTCATCTTCGATGTCACCGATTTGGCGAATCCCAAGTTCGTCAGCGAATACAACCATCCAGACAGCCGCGTCCACGACGTGTGGGTGCATAACGGCTTCGCCTACTCCTCCGAGTGGGGCACGGGTGTTGTCGTCGTGGACGTTGGCAACGGGCAGTACGGCGGTTCGATCGAGAACCCTGTCTTCGTCAACGCAGTGCCCTACCCCGTAGGTCGGACGCACGCTGCCTTCCCGTATTATTCGGAGACGGCGGACAAGTTCTACTTGTTCCTCGGTGATGAGATCATGGGCCGAGGCGACCAGGCGTGGCGTGGCACGGGACTCAACCGTGTGCCCACGGGCCCGACGGGTTCGCCCGTCGCGTTCAGTGGATATATCCACATCATCGACTTCACTGACCCCATGGACCCGAAAGACGTCGCGCGCTACGAGGTGTCGGAGTTCGGGACGCACAACAGTTGGGTTGAAGACGACGTGCTCTACCAGGCTTACTACGACGGTGGCGTGCGGATGGTGGACGTTTCCGGAGAACTCATGGGTAACCTCTACAATCAGGGTCGTGAGATTGCCGTGTTCAAGCCCTTCACAGTGGAGGGCTTTACGCCGAATACCAGCGTGGTGTGGGGTGCCCAGCCGTTCAAGGGCAACGTCTTCTTCACCGACCTGACCTCAGGGCTGTGGTCTGTAAAGCTGAAGCCGACGCAGCGCCCGATCAGCTGACGAAGCCGAGTTACATGAAGACGGGGTGGTCGCCAAAAGCGACCACCCCGTCTTCATTTTGGTGGCGGTCAGCCTCAGCCGGCCACTTGATTCACCGTGGTGACGCGTCCCTTTTCGGCCCAGCGCCCTAGCGTGGCCGTCTCGGGCTCCAGTCCAAGTCCCCACATTGCGTCCGACAATGCCGTCACGTGATAGTCGCGAGCCTGCATGCCGTCGATGGCCTGAGTCACACACACGTCACGTGCGACACCTACGACGAAGAACTCGAGAGACATTCCGAGAGCCATGGAGAGGCCCTTCAGGAAGGCGTCCGTCCCGGAATTCCCTTTGAATACATCAAAACGTGTCTTGTGAACGAATACTGGGAGATGCTCAGAGACCGCCGTTCGAGCCACTATGCGGGCCTCCTCCGCCCCTACATCATGCGGGAGCACGATCGGGTTGGCGGGTCGAATGCTCGGCATGATGGCCGCGCCTTCCTGTTCGTCCGGATCGCCTGACCGTCCCATACAGTGCGGAGGATACGTTCCCGCCGCAGGGTCAGGAGAGTCCGGGTCGATCTCGTCGTCGTCGAGCGCGTGCCAGTCGCCGGTATACACGACTATGTCACAGTCCGCGGTCATCCACGCCAATGCACGTTCCAGTGCCGTCATGATCTGTACGGACCCGCGGTCGGTGTCGTCCGAGAGGTCCTTCACGTACAGGCGGCCTTCGGGATCTAGAAAGTCCACCTGGGCGTCTACGACCCATCCCACTCGAGCAGTTGCGTTCATGTCACCCGCTCCAATCGATCGTTGGGCCTGAACCAACGTCCCACCTTCGCGGCGGGTTCGTCCCCGCGGAGGACCACGTCAGCCGTGTAGTCGTAGTTACCACGCACTAAGGCTGAACCGACTCCATAGGAATCGACCGGGACCCCGGAAGCTTCGAAGTACTGGATCTTCTTAACCGAAAAACCTCCGGATACAACAATTTTCACGTGTTGGAAGCCCTCGGCGTCGAGAGCGGTCCTCACATGCTCCACCAGGCGCGGATTCACACCCCGCGGATCGAAGTCGCCCATTTCTTCGTCGAGCGACTTGTCCACGAGAGCTGCCGAAGTGTCGAGTCGGACACCCCACAGCTTCTGGCCCAGCTTCCGAGCGACAGCGAGTGACGTGCCCACGCAGTCATTGTCGAAGTCGACCAGCGCGATGACGCGCACATCGTCCGACATGGCGTCCGCAAAGGCCTGCGTCGCCCCCACGGTATCACCTCCGAACGCGGCGATTAGTGCGTGCGGAACAGTGCCCACGCCCTCAGATCCCCACCATGACGCCTGGGCATCTGTCGAGACCCCGATCGCTCCTGCCACATGCGCAGCCCACCCGTCTCCCGTTTGGACCATCCAGTGGTCATGGCGTGCAGGAAAGAACATGATTGGGCGTGGCCAAGCCGCTTCAACCACCGCGCGTGTGTTCGTAGCGATGCGTGTACGCCGGGCCAGGACTCCCACATACAGTGTCTCGAGGTGGGAGAATGCTGCGTAGGGACCGGTGATGTGCATCACCGTCTCCCATGGACGCGCCCGGTCGCCGTCGTGCAGTGACGAGACCTCGAGATCACTGAATGAGTACCCGTCCGTCAGACACAACTTCAGAATCGCGATGGCTTCGTCCGTGCCCGCTACGAACGCCTCAGTCTTCTGGAAGACCTGCATGGTGACCACAGGGTCGAGGCCGCTGTTTGCGAGTACCTCACGCGCCCGGACGAAGTACTTATCCGAATAATATCCGGCACGCATTTTCTCGACCGGAAGCTGGAAGATTTCAGGGTCGAGTCGATCCGACGTACGAATGGGCTCGGGAGGGGCGGACGCCGTGTCGAAGCCCTTCAGCTCACCTCGCCCGTTGTGCGAGTCTTTTGTGCGGCGTGCCAGGTTAGACCTGGCAGGTCATGTCGACGGCGCAGCACATGGGCGACTTGATCTTGCCGTGGCCCTCAGGGCATTGGGAGACCTGAACCGTCGACCCATCGTCCTTGGTGAGCGTGTCGTTCACGAGTTCTTGGCCACACTTGGCACAGGTCATGTTTACGCTCATCCCGCACTGTCCGCAGGTATACGATGCCATTCGAAGCTCCGCTCGGTGTTGGTGTTGATCAGAACGAGGATGGTAACGCGAGCGGAACCGACTCGCACTCCCTAATCTTCGCTTTCTTCGCCTACCGTATCGACGCCTCGCGGTTCGCGGTCGGCGTGGAGGACTCGAAGCAATTTCGGCTCGAAGCCGATGGCGAATGTCGACCCCGCTCGTCGCGACGAGATCGAAGCGCGTGAGAGAGAAAGGCGACCGAGAGATGGTGAAGACCGCGATATGTACGACCAAAGAACAACGTGCCTCATAGAATTTCTCGAACCGGATGAACCACCGGCGCAGGACGACGAACTGCGTCACCGCGTGTGCCTCCAAAAACGCACCCACCCAAATCAGCCGTGGCTAAGGTCAGGTCGCCGAAGACCTAGTTGTTGTGCAAGAAGCAGAACGCGATCAGTACCTGCATCCCCACGAGCTGACGCACGGGCACCCGCTCAACATTGAGGTTGTAGAGACCCGGGATCGTGCCCCGATCCTCATGAGTCGAGGTCGAGCGATCACTCGACCTCCTCCAGTGGGGGAAGCTCTAACCGTGGGGAATTCGATGGACGTGCGCCTGGATCCTCGGCGGCTCTGGAATCGGACGGGGGGACTGAGAAGGATGCGGATCTGCCGACGAGACGTCCATACAGCCCCGCATGTGCAGCCATTCGACGCCTAGCGCGGGGTTGTCGCCCGCCATCCGCTTACCGATACTCACGCCACAATGATGACCCTCGCTTGGATTCTCGCGGCCACGCTCGCGATCTCGTTTCTGTGCTCCGTTCTCGAAGCGACGTTTCTCTCGATCACCCACTCCCACGTTGGCCTCCTCCGTGAGAGTGGTCACTGGGCTGGCGCCTGGTACGAGAAGGCCCAGAAGAAGGTGGAGGAGCCGATCGCTGCGATCCTCACACTGAACACACTCGCCAACACGATGGGTGCAGCGGTGGGGGGAGCCGTCGCGGGAAGCCTCTTTGGAAGCACCGCAGTGGCGATCTTCTCAGCGCTGCTGACGTTCTCAGTGCTCATCTTCGCAGAGATCCTGCCGAAGACGCTTGGTGCGACCTATTGGAAGCAACTGTCCATCCCTTCGGCGTACGTGCTTCGTTTCATGGTCTTGACCATGAGGCCGGTCATTGTGCCCCTCGGCTGGATTGGTCGCGTGATCGCTCGCAGTAGCGTACCCCCGACGGTGAGCCGTTCGGAGATTGAAGTATTGGCCGATATCGGGCGGCGCGAAGGAGCGCTGGACGAGGACGAGTGGAACGTCGTGAGCAGGGTGATCCGCCTTGATGAAGTCTCCATCGGTTCGGTCATGACACCCCGGACCGACATGACCGCGGTCCCTATCACAGCCACGGTGTCTGAAGCCAAGAGAGTCATGTTGGATACTGGACATCTGCGGATACCTGTATTCGACGGAACGATCGACAACATTGTCGGTGTCGTAGTCGCGAGAGATCTGTGGCGAGCGGATCAAGATGGAGTCGACATCCTCGCGGACGTGATGCGCTCTGCCCCGTTCTCTCCCTCCTCGAAGCCTGTCGAAGACCTGATCTCTGAGATGCGTGCGCAACGTATCAAGATGGCGATCGTGGTCGACGAGTTCGGGGGGACGGCAGGGCTGGTCACCCTCGAGGACCTGATCGAGGAGATCATCGGTGAGATTCAGGACGAACACGAGGAAGACGAGCCGGTGGATTTCCTGGAGCAGGCCGGTGGCCGTGTGCAGGTCTGGGGTGGCGTCTCATTGAGAGACTCCGCCGCTCGCCTGAAGCTCGAGCCGAACGATGAAGAGGAAGAGGGCTACGACACGGTAGGAGGGTTCGTACTCGGTCGACTCAATCGCATCCCTGTCGTGGGCGATCAGGTGGACGTCGCTTCCGGAAGCTTGCGGGTGACCCGGATGACGGGCCGCCGAGTCGACTATCTGCTGTTCGTTCCGGGAACTGCTGACCTGAACGACTAGGACCGGTCCGGCGCTACGGTGTCGCTTCTTCCGTCGTCGGCTCTGCAGGGTCGACCGTCGCTGCTTCCATTTGCCGCTCAGCCTGCTCCTCGAACCAGAAGGAGATCGCGAGGAGCACAGCACCGCATGTGATCGCCATGTCCGCAATGTTGAAGATCGGGAAGAGCCAAAATCCCAGATCTACCGGCCCGAGGAAGTCCACGACCCCCATGTCCCAGCGAACGCGGTCGTAGAGATTCCCGACCGCGCCGGACACCACGAGTGCGATCGACATGATGCGCAGGTAGTCGTTCTTCGCTGCCTCCTTGAAGAGTACTCCGAGTAGCACCAGCGCGATGAACGTCACCGGCACGAAGAACCAGCGGGAGTCCTCGCCCACGCTAAGCCCGAACGCAGCACCTTTATTGTAGGCGAGCGTAAGTGGCACGAGTCCGCCGAAGAGTTCACTGCTCCGGATCGACAGAGCGTCAAGCGCCCATCGTTTGGTCCAGATGTCGAGGACCATGATGAGCGGGAAGGTCATTCCTAACAGGGCGAATTTTGAGCGCACTCGGGCATCCGAGGGTTCGAGGTGGATTCTGCAGCAGTGTACGCGGTGCAGGTGGAGTTGGTTCCTAGCTGCGAAGAAGGTAAAACGGTTTGGGTGGGTGCGGCACGGTTGGCGGGATGCCTGCCCAGGCGGCGGCGGGAGTGACGACAGCCTGCGGCTGCCGTCGGCTCCTCGAGATATCGGGCGGGCCAAACGGCAGACCATCTGCGCTCGTCGGCTCGAACCTCGCTTTGCGTCCTCGGGTTTCGCCCGAGGACGCGCGGGTTCGCCGCCCGCCGCGGCATTTGGGGCCTAGATATCAGAAAGACTCTGACAACCTTGAGGTTATCAGAGTCTTTCTGATGGAGGCGGCGGGAGTCGAACCCGCGTCCGCGATCGGATCCCGAGAAGCTTCTACGTGCGTAGAGCGCTGATTAGTCTCGCCTCGGGGGGCCAGCGAACAACCGGACCCTCGGCCAGCCACCTAAAATCTCGCCCCCCACCCGGTGGCAAAGCGGGGGGACCAGCCCGAATTATCGTCGCTTCAGGAGACGCCTCGGGCGGGCGACTCAGGAAACGAGCTACTTAAGGGTTACTTAAGCGGCCAATGCCATATCAGTGTTGGCAATTAGAATTTTTCCCGAATTATTTACGAGGATCGAGACCTCGGCACGCTACTCCACCTTCACCGAACACGTCGAAACCGTGACGCCCCCGAAAAATGCAGATGATCTGTCAAACAGCTGTGGTAGGAAGTCTACCGGAAGCGGGTAGCCCCGGTCCACCCGTGTCAGGCCGTCGCCCCGGCCCTGTGCTCGTCGAGGTACCCTTCCAGGAGCCGTTCCACGTCGTCCAGAGTCTCGGACTGGAACAGTTCGATCCGTAGCAGACGCCCGCTGGGCAGCCCCTTCGTATACCATCCCAAGTGCTTCCGGAAATCGATAATCGCGCGTTCCGGATTGGACTCGAATGCGATCGCATTGCGGGCGTGCTCGAGGCAGATCTGGAAGCGTTCCTCCACGCTCGGGTCCGGCAGTATGGGATCGCCGTCTAGGGCAGCTCGTGCCTGTGCGAACATCCACGGGTCCCCATGTGAGCCCCGCGCGATCATGATGGCGGCGCACCCGGTCTCGTCCCTCATTCGCCGCGCATCTTCGCCCGAGGTGATATCTCCGTTTCCGATGACAGGGATGTCGAGGGCCTCGACGAGGTCGCGGATCTCTGACCACTGTGCCTCTCCCGAATACATGTCGGCTCGGGTGCGGGGATGGAGACATATAGCCTTGGCGCCGGCGTCCTGGCAGCGGAGGCCGATCGCGACCGGGTCTCGGCTCTTCTGATCGAAGCCGCTCCGGATCTTCACCGTGGTGGTGAGATCTGTGGCGTCGTCCACTGCGCGAATGAGGGTCTGGACTAAGTCGAGATCTCTGAGGCAGCCTGAGCCGCCATTACGCTTCACGACCTTCTTAACCGGGCATCCGAAGTTGATGTCGATGAAGTCCGGTCCGTATGTCTCGGCCACGTACGCCGCCGCATCGCCCATCATCCCAGGATCGGCACCAAAGATCTGGATCCCAATGGGTCGCTCTTCTTCGTCGAAGCGGAGGTAGTCCCGTGCCCGCTGCGAATTCATGACGATACCAGCCGCACTCACGAACTCGCTCACCACGACGTCGGCACCATACCGCCGGCACAGTCGTCGAAAGGGCGACTCGCTTACGCCAGCTTGGGGCGCGAGGTACAAGGGCGTGTGGTCGCCCGAGAGCATGGAGAGGAGGTGCGCAGACATACCTCGAAGCTACCCGTGATTCGTGCGACCGTGAAGCGGGACGCGTGCGGGCCCTGCCCTCCTTGGGAACGAGTGGTTATTCTCCGATTCTCGGTAAACGACCCGCGACCGAAACGGACTTCGGAGGCGACGGATGAGGTTGAAAGAGCTGTTCACAGTCGATGCGGTCAAGCTCGACTTGGAGGCCGGATCCAAGGACGAGTTGCTCCGCGAATTGGTGGCACTCGTGGGGCTCGACGAAAAGTCCGAGGGCATCCTCTTCAAGACGCTCAAGCGTCGTGAGAATCTCGGCTCCACGGGAATTGGCAAAGGGATTGCGATTCCCCACTGCCGGTCGCTCGTCGTAAGTCGCCTCCGCCTGGCCTATGGCAGGAAGCCTGCGGGCATGGGTTTTAACGCCATCGACAGCGCTCCGGTGCACAACTTTTTCCTGATCGCCGCGCCGCCGTTGGAAGTCTCCAATCAGTATTTGCCGGTATTAGGCAAGATCGCACAGTTCGCGAAGGACGCTGATGTGCTGGCGATGCTGAAGGAACTCGAGAAGCCTGAGGACTTCTTGGCCCTGCTCGACGAAAAGGCGCCCTAGCTCTCCAGGAGACGCGATCCCTCCTGCTCCACGAGAGCGTCCTCCAGTTCCGTTTCAAGCGTGTTTACAATGCCGGCTGCGGTCCGCCAGCGTACCGTTTGTATGATCATCGCGCCCACGACGAAAACGACGGCGAGCGCATTGTTGTCAGTCCAGACGGCCGCGAGTACCGGAAGGAGGGCCGCGGGTGTGGTCCCTACGAGGAGCAACGTCAGTTGCTTGGAACGGTTGGCCTCAGCTTCAGCGAGCCGCTCACGCGCGAGGACCGTGTCGGTCGGCCAGGCGTCTGGGAGTTTCGGTACTCCGGTGTGCCCGACCGCGACTCGGGGTTCGGTGTCATCGGTGGGATCTGCCATGAACCTTGGCCAAGGTTCGTTCTACTTGAGAACGAACATCTTTCGGGTCTTGCTGATCCCGTTGACCGTGAGCTGCACGAGGTAGATGCCCGAGGCGACTTGGCGTCCGGATTGATCCGTGCCATTCCAGAATGCCTCAAAGCGCCCAGGCTGTGCATATTCGAGTTGGACCACCTCAATACCGTCGCCGGTGGGATGTCCGAGGGCGACAGGAGATGCGACCAGCTGCTGGAGAAGATTGAAGATACGCACGGACACTAGGGCAGGACGTCCGTCAACAAACAGATCCGCCTCAAGAATAAAGGGGATGGTTGTCTCAGGATTAAACGGGTTCGGATAGTTCTGTATTAACTGAAATCCGTTCGCCTGTCCGGACGACGTGGGTGGGCCTGAATCTTGGGCAGACAGGCCTTCCGCCACGACGAACAAGGAGAGGAGGACGAACAAGACGCTTATGCGTCTCATTGATACCTCCGCACATATTGTGCAGTAGCCTAGGGTCGATCGCGCTCCATGCGAGGTGGTGTTTCGGCGACTCCGTGCCTTTCCCATAGTACGAGGTCAGTCACGTCACGGTCAAGTGAAATCTGTTCAAGAATATGGAAAAACGGCCAAGTCGATAGGTCTTGTACAGTCGGAGGGGCGAATGGTTGCAAATCCAGGTGCCTTCCCTGGTTATGGCACCTCTCGCCCGTCTTCTCCCCGCAACGTAACCCCCAGCCCATCGAAGTGATTGAGCAAGGGAATAAGGTGTCGTCGTGATACATCCAGGACCTCACGGAAGTCGGCTGGTCCGAGGCCGTGCCGGCCGCTCAGGGACGCCTGGATTCGAGAAATTGCATCGGAGAGTACCTGTGCCGACACGTAGTATCGGTCCGCGACGGGAGAAACACGCCCATCCGCTTCCATGTGCTTTAGGAGCGACCAGAGATCGGATCGCGCCAAGAGTTCATCTGGATACTCGTCAACGAGGGGTGCAGTGAGGCCTTCCGCGGAGAAGAAGGCCTCTAACTGAGTCACAGCGGCGCTCTGGTCTGCAGAAAGCTCCGCGTTGTGCTCCGGGTCCCTAACTCCGCCCTCGACTCGCTCAAGGGTGCCTTCGTCGCACAGTCGGTCGATCAGAGCGTCAGCGACCTCCTCATTGGCCCATCTCGGGACAGCTGACCTGGCCAACGCGAGCGGAATCGCTGGTTTTATCGGGTCTGCGGCGTGGGCGGATGACACCGCTTCGAGAATACCGGTGCGGCCCGCCTTCAAAATCGTCGCCGAAAACAACCTACGCGTCGAAGCGAGTAGCTCTCCTTCCGACATTTGACCCAGCACCGCTGCCGCCACTTCTGGCGGCAGCCCGCTGAGAACTGGCAGCAAGTCTCGTCGGATCCCGTGCCAGCCAGACATTTCCAGAAGAGAGCCGATGCAATCTACGGCGGCCCCACCCGCGATCCGGAATAGATGCTCACGCTCGACGTCAGTGAGTCGGTTGCGTTTGGGAGGAAGTGGCTCCGCCACGACACCCCCTCCGAACGTCGTGACCGGCGAATAGGCCCTGAGCACGACACGATCTCTGGCCCGCGCAACGACGGGCTCCTCGAGACGAAGTTGAACCCACCCCCGCCCCCCGGCGATGATGGAGTCCGGTTCGAGTAGTGCGACTCTGGCCATGACCTCGGCTGTCCCGACGTGGACTCGGACCCGCTGGTTGTGCTCAAGATTCCACGTCGTGTCGGGCAGCAGACCTACATGAACGGTCAGCATCCATGTGGCGTCCCATGCGGGAGATGAGACCATCGTTGCCCCTCGTGCAACGACGTCGCGATCTGAGCCGTCACCTGTCAACGCTACGGCGGCCCGATCACCCGCGCGCGCATCCTGCACCTCTTTTCCGTGAACTTGCAGCCCGCGGACCCTTGCTTGGAGGTCTGCAGGCAAGATCCGCACACGGTCACCCTTCGCGAGTGAACCGGTCCACACGGTGCCAGTAACCACCGTGCCAGTGCCTTGGATGGTGAACACCCGATCCAATGGGATCCGGACGAGGTCCGCCGATGCAGACGTTTCAACCCGAGTGGCTACGTCGCCCAAGACGTCCTTCAGCTCGGCCAGGCCCTCTCCGGACGCAGCGGAGTTCGGAACGGCGTGCGCTCCCTCATACCGGGTGCCCTCCAGTAGGTCAGCGATATCCGCCTGAACGAGTTCGAGCCATTCAGCGTCAACGGTATCGAGCTTCGTGATCGCCACGACCAGTTCCGGCACATCGAGAAGCTCGATGATGGCGAGGTGCTCCCTCGTCTGGGGCATTACGCTCTCGTCGGCGGCCACGACCATGAGGACGACATCCATTCCGGCGGCGCCCGCCACCATCGCTCGGACGAACGCCTCGTGGCCTGGAACATCGACTACTCCGAAGTGCACTTCGGGCAGCTCGAGCTCCGCGAAGCCCAGTTCGATGGTGATGCCCCGTTCTTTCTCTTCCTTAAGGCGGTCCGTGTCAGTTCCGGTCAAGGCAGCAACAAGTGCCGTCTTTCCATGATCGATGTGCCCGGCTGTGCCGAGAATCAGGTGCTTCATTCCGGTACTTCCTGATCGTGGGGCAGCAGGCCGCCCAGGAAGTGTAGAGATTTCAAGGGTTTCGACACCACGTGATAAGCGACGAAGTCGGACACGAGGCCCAGGTGTCGGCGAGCATGTTGGATCTCCACAGTGAGGTCGCCCGCGATGAGGGCTCCCACCTGCCCTCGTGCGATCGGGCCGACGCGCGGCCCGGCTGCTTCATCGGCGCAATCAGAACAGCGCACCCCGCCGGCCCCAAAATCGAAGCGCGCCACCTCATCAGATTCCAGGCCTCGCCCGCAGAGCACGCAGGCGTCGAGCTGCGGGGCGAATCCGAACCCTACGGTGATGCGCCAAAGGGCTGACAGCGCTGCCATGGGCGCGTGCTCCCGGTCGGCGCAGCCGAGGGAGTCCAAGCTGTCCTCAATCGCATGGAAAAGCTCCGGATGAGGTTCCTGATCCGCGTGGGCCAACACCAACTCCGCGGCGGCTGAGGCCCCCGCAAAGCGCAACACGTCCTGACCGATGCCTTCCCGAAGCTCTGTGCACGAAAAGTCCTTCATCGTATGCAGATCACGACCGGTTTTCACGTAGGCCGTTAGGTCTCCGGTGGCGAAGGTGGAGATGGTCGTAGAGCCCTTCCCGCTTCGCCCGCGGACGCCCCGCGCCATGACACTCAGGAGGCCGTAGTTCAACGTGTAGAAGCGGAGAATGCGACTCGTGTCCCCGTAGTCGTGGCCCCGCAGTAGGACTCCACGGGTACCGACAGGTGCCACTAAACGGCCTCTCGAATTCTCTGTAGAAGTTCTGCGCGCGATCGACGGTACTGGGCTGCGGCAGCAGCATCGGCCGGATCCGTAGCGTCGAATGACTCGTCGAGCCGAGCGATCGCCAAGAGGAGGTCCTCGCGGCTTGATGCCATGTCCGCACGGATGGTAGCCGAAGGGGACTTCTTCATCGTGACGATCCCCGCCCCTGCCAGAAGCAAAGCCAACACGACGGCAACCCATTCGACCGGTGGCTCGAAGGGCTCCTCCGCCGGGATCAAACGAAGCGAAGGACTCGACACATCAGCCCCACTGAAGTGGCGATACGTGGTTCCCTCCTCCAACTCCGTGCTTTCAACGAAGCTGAGTCCCTCAACGTCGAGGAGCGGCGCTGGTTCACGTACGAGCAGGTCCATCGCGAGCGTGGTGCCGGGCGTGGGCACAGTCACGAACACGTCGTCCGTCACATAACGAACGACGACGAGGCGCTCGCCCGGTGTCACTGGGGCGCGCAGGACAACGTCGCCATCCTCGAACGATGTGGCATCAGGAGCCAGGTCACTTTGACTGACCGTGAAGTCTGTGACGTTGTCCATGAGCGGATATCGCCAGGTGACTCCGCCTTCGAGGGACACCACCGTCTTGTCTTGCGGGTTGATCAGTTGGAACAGATCCGTCACGCGCCAAAGATCCCCTTCAGGCTCGAAGAAGATGTTTCGGGCCTGAAGCGTGAAGGGGAATCCGCTCACCGGGGCGACGAGCGTGTCATAGGCCTGAATGGTGTATGCTGAGTCGAGCTGGACGGCCAACGTGATTGGGTTTCCGAAGTAGAAAACCCCTGAGTGTTCGATCGACACGAAGAAGACGTCCTGCCTGTCCGGGTCCGGCAGGCTGGGTAGCCGGAGGCTGAAAGACCCGTCTTGCGACACCGTCGCGGAGTCGACTTCGCCCTCACCGTCCGCACGGAGGTGATGGAGCGTGACCATACCCTCGGTAAGCATGGTATCCCCCACACTCACCGTCCCGTTCAGGACGGGGTCGCCCACGACCTGCGCCTGGAGGGCGAAGGGGCTGCACAGCAGGAGCGTGAGGAGGGCAGCCTGGTTGATCAGCCTGTCCCGACGTCCTAACGAGAGCCTACGGATTGAAGCGGCCAAAGTCCTCAGGGGCGAGTCGTTGCAGGTGTTCCTTCAGCTCTTCTGGCCCCATGTCCACCGGGCCCGGGCCATTGCCCTCCTCCGTTGCTGCAAACGGGAGTCCCTGGGGCGTTTCTTCGCCCTCAGAGATCTCGATGGTGTCGGCCTCGAGAAGTTCGTCGTCTACGAAGACCCGAGCGTTGGCTCTCAAAGCCACAGCGATCGAGTCGGACGGACGAGCATCTACCGAGAAGACCTCCCCATTTCGCTCTACAAGCAGCTGCGCGTAGTAGGTCCCTCCCTCCATTCGGGTCACGATGACCTTCTGGAGTGTCCCGCCCAGCCCGTGAAGCAATGAACAAAAGAGATCGTGGGTCAGAGGTCTCGGGAACGGGATCTCTGCCATCTGAACCGCAATAGCGCGCGCCTCGCTGGGGCCGATCCAAATGGGGAGCACGCGCTCACCTTGGAGTTCCTGCAATAACACGACAGGCGTCTTGTTGGAGTTGTCGAGCCCCAATTCCTGAACTCTCACTTCAACCAGCAACGGCGAGGTCCTCCGACCGAGGATAAAAACAGGACGGTCCGTCCTATGCGCGCCCACCAGTACTCCAAAGCGAGCGTTCGGTTCTACTCCCTCAGGCACCAACCGCATTCTTGAGGTCATCCACTCGATCCGTGAGCTCCCAAGAGAAGAACTGGACCTCGTCACCCCCCGCACTAGGCTTTCGGACCTCAGGCGTGCGCCCGAAGTGGCCGTAGGCGGCCGTGGGCGTGTAGATGGCCGATCGCAGGCCGAGTCGATCGATGATGCCCGATGGCGTGAAGTCGAAGACCTCTCGTAGTGCGCGAGTCAGTTCCGCTTCCTCGACCTTTCCGGTCCCGAACGTGTTGACCCGGATCGACACCGGCTCCGCGACCCCGATCGCGTAAGCGAGCTGAATTTCACATCGGTCCGCGAGCCCGGCAGCCACGATGTTCTTTGCGGCCCAACGTGACGCGTAGGCGGCCGAGCGGTCCACCTTGGTCGCATCTTTTCCTGAGAAGGCTCCGCCTCCGTGCCGTCCCACACCACCGTAGGTGTCCACGATGATCTTCCGGCCCGTCAGGCCGGCATCACCGTGAGGTCCGCCGACCACGAACCGGCCCGTCGGGTTGATGTGCAGGATGCAGTCCTCGTCGAACAACTCGGCCGGAATGACCGGCTTAACCACCTTTTCCGTCAGGGTCGAGATGATGTCGGATTGGTGCACATCGTCGTGATGCTGAGCACTGATCACTACGGTGTGAACCCGAACAGGTTTGTCGCCGTCGTATTCGACCGTGACTTGGCTCTTTCCGTCCGGTCGGAGCCAAGGCACCTCACCCGACTTACGCACTTCAGCCAAACGATGCGTGAGCGCATGGGCATACTGGATCGTAGCCGGCATCAATTCGGGTGTCTCGTTCGAGGCGTACCCGAACATCATGCCCTGGTCACCTGCACCTCCGGTATCCACGCCCATCGCGATATCGGCAGACTGCTGGTCCAGATTCGTCAGAACCGCGCACGTATTCGAGTCGATTCCGTACATCGCATTCGTATAGCCGATCCGAGCCAGCGTACCACGCACCACATCCGGAATGTGCACATAACAATCGGTGGTGACTTCACCCGCAACAAAGGCGAGTCCGGTCGTCACCAACGTCTCACATGCCACCCGCGAGTTGGGATCTTTGGCAAGGAGATGATCGAGGACGGCATCCGAAATCTGGTCTGCGATCTTGTCCGGGTGACCTTCGGTGACGGACTCTGAAGTAAAGAGTGTGCGACTCAATGTGATCTGCCTGGCGTTGGGGTTCTGCGGGCGGCTTCTGGAGCGGCTGAACCGTACCGAATCAATCCGGGACCGACAAGCTCCAGCGACCCTGAAAAAGCTTGAGGTCGACGGAGTCCCCTATGCCTTCAGCGAGGGCTCGGGTGACCCCACGACTGTCCGAGGCAGCCAACGCCTTTTTGGCGGCGTCGCGCGCGTCCGAAATACGAATGTCGCGGATGAATTTCTTGATCTCAGGGAGGGACGGCCACGCCATAGAGAGAGCCGTGATGTCCAACCCTAAGAGGAGAAAGGCGGCGAGAGGGTTCGCGGCGAGTTCGCCGCATACGCTCACCTCGATACCGGCTGCGCGGCCGGCTCGAGCCACCAACTGGATCTGCCGAAGGACGGCCGGATGGAACGGGTTGTACAGCTTCGCGAGGCGGGTGTTCGTGCGGTCCACCGCCAGTGTGTATTGGACCAAGTCGTTGGTCCCGATCGAAAAGAAGTCGGCATGGCGAGCGAGTTCGGCGGCTTCGAGCGCAGCGGCTGGCGTTTCGATCATCACCCCCAGCTTGTAGCCCTTGTTGTACTCGATGCCCTCCTTGTCCAGCTTCGCAGCCTCTTCCTGCACCATCTCACGGGTCCGGCGGATCTCGTCCACTTCGTTCACGAGAGGGAGCATCATGCGCATGTCTCCGAACGCCGTCGCTCGGAGCAGCGCACGTAGTTGCGTCCGAAAGAGCTCAGGCTCATCCAAACAAACCCTTATCGCTCGCCACCCGAGGAATGGGTTCTCCTCCTGAGGCATGTGAAGGAACATCGGAAATTTGTCCCCGCCCAGGTCGAAGGTGCGGATGTATACGGCCTTATTGGGGAATGCCTCGGCGACCTTCTTGTAGGCCTCGAACTGCTCCTCCTCGGTGGGCATCGTGTTACGTCCCACCACGAGGAATTCCGTGCGAAAGAGCCCCACACCGTGTGCCCCGTGAAGCCGCGCCTGTTCTCCTTCTTCGGGCTGATCCAAGTTCGCACGTAGCTCGACGAACTGGCCGTCCTTTGTGACGGAATCCAGTTCGGCGATCGTCGCGATCTCCCCTTCCCATTCTCTCAGGCGCTCACGGCGCGTTTCGAAGCGCGTGACGTCGCTTCCGTCGGGGTCGAGCACGATTCGTCCGAATCGCCCATCCACGATCGCATCCTGTCCCTCGCGCGCCTTCTTGGAAATGCCGTCGACGCCTACAATTGCCGGGATCTGGAGCGACCGGGCCAGGATCGCCCAATGCGCGGTCCGAGTGCCCTGTTCTGTTGCGACCCCACGAACCTTCAGGGCGTCGAGATGGACCGTGAGGCTCGGCGTCAGGTTAGGCGCCACGATGATCACGCCTTCCTCAGCCAGGGCCAGATCGGTCGGATCATGATGTCCCAAGAGCCTATGGAGAACTCTGATCATCAAGTCTTCAAGATCGTTTAGGCGATCCAACACCATGGGATGTGACGTCCTGGCCCACATCGCCTTCAGCTCCAGCATGCGCCACTCGAAGGCTCGCTCTGCCGAGAGGTTGTTCTCCTCGATGTAGCGGACCGTACCGTCTACGACCGCAGGGTCGTCGAGCATGAGGATCTGTGGCTCGAAGATGCGAGCCTCTACCGTACCCAGCCGTTCCTCGGTACGGGCCATAATCTCGCTCAGGCGTTCCCGCGCCCAATCGCGGGCCTCTTGGAACCGAGCCACCTCGGCCTTGGCCTCCTCCGACTTAATGGAGCGGTGGGGAACGACTGGGACACCCCAGTCCAGCAAGAACACCTTGCCAGAGGCGATGCCCTCGGAGGCAGGAAGTCCGTCGAGAATCGTGGGCATCAGTTTTCCTCGAAGCCCCGCTTCACGAGGTCCGCGAGAGCTTCCACAGCCGCCTCGGCGTCCTCACCACTGGCGGTAAGCTTGAGCGTACTCCCCTGCTCTGCGGCAAGCATGAGAACACCCATGATGCTCTTTCCGTTCACTTCCAAGCCGTCCTTCTCGATGGTCACGTTCGCGGCAAACCCCCCGGCGAGCTTCACAAATTCAGCGGCCGGGCGCGCGTGCATTCCGGCCCGGTTCACGATCTGGACCTCCTCTTCTATCCGTGCCTGTTCGGTCACGTCACAATTCCCCAAGTGGAAAGGCTCGCGATGGCGGTTACCACCGCGATTGCCGTGGGCCTCCAGATCCGATGACCGATCTTGAGTCCGACGACGAAGGCTAGCATCCCCAGGGCAGCCCAAGGCAGTCCAGTGTGTACGAGCCCCGTCGGGCTCGCCAAGGCGACCCCGACAAGGAGTCCGATCATCACTGTCGCCGCTTCTCGTAAGCGATCGTGGATGTTGACGAGATTGGCGCGGGTCAACGCCTGCGCCACCTCACGACCCTCTCGGAGACCGCTGCGGAAGCCCCACACTCGTAAGGCCAGGTGCCCCGCGTTGTAAAGCACTAAGAAGAAGACCACCGTCATCCAGTCCGGCGTTCCGACCCACCACAGGGCCAAGGCAAGCATCGATACAGCGGGCAGCCAGGTTGCCCAGACCAAGGCGTCCCCCAGGCCTCCCAAGGGGCCGCGTATGGCCATCTTGAACCGCGTCACTGTTTCCGCGTCGGTGCCATCAGCTTCGAGTCGGAGCGCGGCACCTAATGCCAGCCCGGATAGGTAAGGATGCACATTAAAATGGTTCACATGGCGTCGTAGCGACGCGTCCAACGCCTCTGGGTCGTCCCCGAACATCCGCTTCAGCGCCGGCAGCATCGCAAAGGCGAAGCCATTCCCGATCATGGTGCGGTAGTTCCACGATCCCTGGATCAAAAAGGACCGCAAGAAGGCCGAGATCACAGTGGAGCGGGTCAGCGGAGGGCTCATAAAAAGCGCGCCCCGATGATGCCCAGCGCGAGCCCAGCGACGAACAACACGCGGCGCTTGCGAAAGCCGCCCAGGTCGTGAAGTAAGATGCCTACCGAGACCGCGCCACCGACAACTAGAAGTCCCAGGGACGGAGCTTCTGCGAGGGGCCACGAGTCGGCCAAAGCAGAGACGACCAACCGTCCGAGGCCCGCTCCCACGACGGTCACAATCACCCCTCGGAGGAAGTCCAAGAGCACACTACTCAACTGAACGAGGGTTACCCTACGGACGGTCACAGATGGATCTGAGGACTCCGGAACGAGACGCCCGTTCAGTTTCCGGAGCGTCGTTACCGACCATCCGCCGACCTGGCCCCAAAAAAGGCCTGCTCCGACCGCCAACGGCAAAGCTCCCGCGCTGGGCACCACCGACGCGGCTGCGACTGCGACGACAGTGGCGGTGGTTCCATCCGGGAACCGAGCGCCCCCGCTAGGAAAGGAAACGAGCATGTAGGTCTCGAGGACGACGCCGATCGTCAAGCCGAGCGAGAGGTCGCCCAGTACCCAACCTGTGACGGCCCCTGCCACCAACGGGCGCGAAAACATGAACTGCCCGACGGACGTCGTATCAAGTGCTAGGAGGCCTCCTAGCAGCCCGATGTAGAGGAGTTCCACCTACCGGCCCACAAGCTGAGAGAGGGGGGCCTCGCGTGCGTCTGGAAGATCGCGGGCGGTAACCTTCGCGCCCCCAGCCTCAAGGGCTCTCAGGTCATCCATCTCCGCTTCTGTGAGGTGCAGATAGGTGAGCACTTCGCGACGACCGGGGCCGTGATGAATCCCCCCGAGGTTCACGGACTGGTCGCGAAGTGCTCCACTGTCCCCGAGCCGGCACATCGTTGTGACGTCGCGGGTCAGCAGGATCGTCCTCGGCTCGTCGTCACACCACTCGGCGATCCGGGACACCGCGCCCGCTGTGTCCACAAAGAGGATGTCGGCCGTACCGGCTCCAAGCCGATATAGATCCTGTTCCCATTCACTCGACGCGAGTTCGTCGTCGACAACGACGTATCGATCCGGGCGGACCTGGTGCCCCCAGCCTATGACGACCTGACCGTGGATCAGTCGTTCGTCGACCCGAAACAGTTCAATCGACAAGCGGTGAACCCATACTAGCTGCCGACCGGCGCGATCGCGGCTTGGCCCTTTTCCACGGCTCTCGCCACGATATCAGGAAGCGGCTCCTCGCTATGGAATACGAAGTCGAGAATCATCGGGAGATTGACGCCGCAGATTACGACACGCCGGACCGAATCTTTACAACAGGACAAAGCTGCCATGCCACAGCTTCCGGACTGAAGGTCCACGAAGACCACCGCTCGATTGTTTCCAGCCAAAGAGTCCAATTCCGCTCGGAGCTCGACTGGGCTCTTGCCATCGTTGGAAAGGGCGATCAACGCCTCGGCGGGAGCTCCAGCGATCTTCTTGGCCGCGGAAACCAATCCTTCGGCCATAGCGCCATGAGCTACCACGACTCCGATGGCGGCGCCTTCACTCATAATCCTGCTCCAGGTACTGACGGATCTTTTCGTCGAAACGTCGGGCTGAGTGGACGCCGGAGTACTTCAAGAGATGATCCATAGCGATCACTTCGGCGATCACCGTAATATTTTTTCCGGGATTCAGAGGCACCGTGACTTTCGGTATCTGAATCCCGAGAATGTCCTCGAACTCCTCTTCCAGTCCGGTCCGCGAGTAGTTGCCCTCCTGGTTCCAGTCTTCGAGATAGACGATGACCTCGATCCGCTTCTGTTGCCGGATCGCCCGGACACCGAACATCGCCGAGATATCGATGATCCCGACCCCCCGGATCTCCATGTGGTGCTTTTGCAGTTCGTGCCCACGACCGATGAGGACGTCGTTTCCTTGCTTCGTGACAAGGACCAGGTCATCCGCGACCAGTCGGTGGCCCCGCTCCACAAGATCAAGGACACACTCGGACTTCCCGACGCCACTCTCTCCCACGAAGAGCAGGCCCACGCCGTAAACGTCTGCGAGGGAGCCGTGGAGTGTCGTCTGCGGTGCCATCCCCCGTTCGAGGAACGACTTTATCCGCTCATAGAAGTACTTCGTGCTCTCACTGGATCGAAGTACCGGCACGTCGGCGTTCTGCGCTTCCTCGATGAAATACTCAGGCACCACCTGTCCCTTGGTGATGAACACGGCGGGGACGTCGAAGGCGAACAGGTCGCGCAACCGCGACCGAGCCTCGGCCTCGTCGAGTCCCTCGAGGTACGTCATCTCAGTCTCACCGAAGACCCACATTCGACCGAATGGAGTCCGGGTTGTGTGTCCCGCGAGGGCCAATCCGGGCGAGGTGATGTCCGGATCAGAAGCGGCGCGGTCCAGGGACACATCTGGGGTCAACACCTCAAGGCCGAGCGTCTGGCTCTTGGCTTCGAGGATGTCTCCGATTCCTACACTGTTCAAGCTCAGGAAGTCCTCACAGGCTATGCGATCCGGAACCGATACTCATCAGTCTATTCAGTCGACGCTTCCGAGAGATCTGTCGACACCTCGGACAGTTTCGGGGCTCGGTGATCGGTCCGGCGTCCCCGCTGCTTTTTGAGCATCCGGGTCAATTTGTCGAGGACCCTATCGAGAGCTGAGCGAAACTCCCTCTCTTCAGCCCTGGCGACGATCGGGGCGGCTCCGTCGATATGGAGAATTACTTCAATGTGCTTGGTGTGCTTCTCTTCGCTGTATACCACCTCGGCGGTGCCAACGTGGGGCTCATATTTGTTGAGCTTTTGGACCAAGTCTTCGGTCCGTTGGAGAACGTCATCGGTAACATCGCAGTGTCGCTGAGCGATCTGAACTCTCAAGAGGTAGCCTCCGGACTGACAGAATGACGGATGTTGCACAAAAAAGTTAGCCGGGCTGTGAGTTGCCGACCACCCGCGTGAGGAAGCGTTCGGTGGCCTCCGTTGAAGCATCCCACGAGAATGACTCGGCAAAGGCACGGGCCGCACGGCCCATCTCCGCGCGCAGGCCGGGCTCCCTCACGAGGCGCCCCAGAGCTTCTGCCAGCGCACCAATATCACCGTGTGGGACGAGCAGCCCCGTGCGTTCATGAACGACGGATTCTCTGAGTCCGGGCGAATCACTCGACACTGCGGGCGTGCCACATCCGGCGGCCTCCAAATTGGCGATTCCCCACCCTTCCTTGGGCGACGTCAGGCCATGCACCCAGGAAGTCCGCAGGAGCTCGAGTTTTGTTTCTTCGTCGACGAAGCCGAGGAAATCCACTCGGTCTTGTATGTTCAGTCCCACCGCGAGAGCCTCGAGCGAGGCACGCGCATCACCCGTACCCGCGACCTTGAAGCGCAGGCGGAGGCCTTCCTCCTCAAGGCGAGCGACTGCGCGCAACAACAGGTCGATGCCCTTGTACTTCTTCACTCGGCCCAAATACAGCAACGTGGGATCCGCCGCCTTCTGGGCGGGCGGAGCCGGAAAGTACTTCTCCAGATCGATCCCGTTGGTGATCACTTCGATGTCGGTTTTGAGTCCCCGCCCGATCAAGTCCGCTTTCGTACTCTCGGACACCGCGATACTCGGCATCCCTTTGAAGACCTGTGGGATGGTGCGCTCCAGGAGCCACGTCGCAGCAGCGAGCGGGAACGAAGCTTCCTGAAAGGCGGTCGTCCCGAACAGGTGGTGAACGAGCGGCACGACTGGAGCGTCGGTCCAGTAGGGGGTGAAAAGCGGGACCTTGTTGAGGTCTTCGACGACCACGTCGAAATCGTTGCGGGCGAGGTGCCGTTTGAAGTACCGGGGCCCGGTTAGGGAGAAGGTGTAGCGCGCCCCGGAGCGATGAACCTGAATGCCGTCCAGCACGGTCCTCTGCCTGCAGCCCTTCCAGCCGGAGCAAAGGAGGGTCACGTCATGACCTCGTGCAACGAGTCGCCCGAAGATCTGGTGCAAGTGCTCTTCAGCACCGCCAGCCTGCGGGTTCTCCCGGTCCAGCCAGTTCGCGACCAGGATCTTCATCGCCCGTCCTCGTTCGTCACCCGATGGTTTCCAGAAGTCCCTTGTAGAGGGCATCCAGAACGCCGTTCACGAAACGGGGTGACTCCGAACCACCGTACGCTTCCGCGAGCCTGATGCCTTCCTGAATCGACACTTTGGGCGGCACATCTTCCATGTACACGATTTCCGTTGCCCCGATGCGAAGTACGGCTCGGTCGATCGTAGAAAGTCGCTCCAGCCGCCAGTTGTCCAATGAGTTCTGCAGCATAGCATCGATTTCAGAGAGGTGCTCGTCCATGAGTTGCAAGACCTCCCGGATGTAGGGCAGCCGCCGCTTGGCCACGAGCCGAGTCGCTGTCGTATCGACCAAGGCGTCTCGAAGCGTTCCGTCGAATGCCGCGCTCTCCCACCGATAGTGGATCTGCAGGATCCATGCCCTCGCACGCATCCGATCGATGCGATCCGGAAGGCTGATGGTCTCATCGTCACTCAAGATTCCAACTCCCGGAAAACTTCGATCATCTCGAGCGCGGCGATCGCGCACTCGTAGCCCTTGTTGTTTTTGCCAGCCCCGGCTCGGGCCAACGCCTGAGCCGCATCGTCCGTGGTCAGCACGCCGAACAAGACCGGGATAGCGGCGTCTCGCGCGACGGCGCCGAGGCCCGCAGAGACTTCGCTACACACATAGTCGAAGTGTGGAGTATCGCCGCGAATGACACACCCGAGAGCCACTACCGCATCGTGACGCGTCTGGCGTACCACCTTCGCAGCTGTCTGCGGAAGCTCCCAAGCTCCCGGCACGAACACGACGTCAATGTCCGACTCCTCTGCTCCGTGCTCGGTGAGGCACTCAACCGCCCCGTGCAAAAGACGGTCCGTGATCTCGGAGTTAAATCGGCTCACAAGGAGAGCGATCCGGCGGCCAGAGGCGTCGAAGGCACCTTTCGAACCATCGACGTGTGATCCATCAGTGCTCAAATGATATGTCCCATTTTGGTACGCTTCGTATCGAGGTACTTCTCATTATGCTTCCCCGGCACGACGCGCAAAGGCTCTCGCCCCGTAACCTCGATGTCATAACCATCCAGGCCGACGATCTTCTTCGGATTGTTTGTAAGAAGGCGAATCGAGTGCAGTCCGAGGTCCAGCAGAATCTGGGCGCCGATGCCGTAATCACGAAGATCTGGCTTAAAGCCCAACTTCTGGTTGGCTTCGACCGTGTCGAGTCCCTCGTCCTGGAGCTGGTACGCCTTGAGCTTGTTCGCCAGCCCGATGCCGCGCCCTTCCTGCCGCAGGTATACGATGGCGCCCTGCCCCTCTTCTTCGATCTGCTCCATGGCCGCTGCGAGCTGTTCTCCGCAGTCACAACGCATGGAACCGAATACGTCGCCGGTCATGCACTCCGAGTGCATCCGAACCAAGACGTTGGCCTTCTTGTCGATATCACCCTTGATGAGCGCGAGGTGCTCGCGCTTGTCCAAGACACTTTCGTAGGCGACGACTCGGAAGTCGCCTAGGCGCGTCGGCAGGTCGACCTCCGCGATGCGCTCCACGATTCGGGTGCGCGTCAGGCGGTGAGCCACTAACTGCGCGACCGTGACGAACTTGAGCCCATGCTCTTTCGCGAAGGCTTCGAGTTGAGGGCGGCGCGCCATCGTCCCGTCATCTGAGAGTATTTCACAGATCACACCTACGGGCGGTAGGCCGGCGAGTTTGGCGAGGTCTACCGACGCCTCGGTTTGTCCGACGCGCCGAAGGACACCACCCGCCTTGGCCCGCAACGGGAACATGTGTCCAGGGCGAGTCAGGTCCGACGGCACGGAGTGTTCGTCTGCGAGGACCTCGATGGTTTTGGCGCGATCGTACGCGCTGATGCCGGTCGTGACCCCGAACTTCTGGTGGGCGTCGACGGCAATCGTGAACGCGGTGCCCTTTGGGTCGGTGTTCCGGTCGGCCATCGGTGGCAAGTCGAGCCGGTCTGCACGCTCCGGGGTCATAGCGACACAGATGAGCCCCCGGGCGTTCTTGAGCATGAAGTTGACGT
Organism: Longimicrobiales bacterium; assembly: GCA_029245345.1. Lineage (NCBI taxonomy): Bacteria > Pseudomonadati > Gemmatimonadota > Longimicrobiia > Longimicrobiales > Longimicrobiales bacterium. Next base: position 46,398 of record JAQWPM010000019.1, on the reverse strand, counting down.
GTTCAGGCGTGACCATACTGGCTGCCATGACGATGTCACCTTCGTTCTCACGATCCTCGTCGTCCGCGACGATGATCATCTTGCCCTGCCGGACGTCTTCAATGGCATCTTCGACGCGATCGAACTTCATAGCCGTATCTCCAATCGGTCAGTCGTCACGAGAAGCGAGGACTCTGCCGACGTATTTGCCGATCATATCACCCTCGATGTTGATGCGGTCTCCCGCTTCGAGAATGCCGAGGTTGGTGTGTTCGTGAGTGAACGGAATCACACCGATCCGGCACACACCAGGCGCGGGCAATTCGCTCACGGTGAGGCTTACCCCGTTGAGCGTGATGGATCCGTGTTTTACGGTGAGCCCGAGAACATCCTCGGGAATCGAGAAGTCCATCAGCCAGAATTCGCCGGACTTAATCGATTCAACGAGGTGGCCGACGCCGTCCACGTGTCCCTGGACCAAGTGCCCGTCCAGGCGTGCGCCGAGTTGCATGGGCCGCTCGAGGTTGACCCTCGTGCCGATTGCATAGGACGCGGCCACGGTTCGCTCCAGCGTCGTCCCGATCGCATCAACGGTGAAGTCACCCCCATCAATGGTGACCGCGGTGAAGCACGCACCATCGATCGATATCGAAGCCCCCAGCGACAGTGATGGAGCGAGCCCCGGCGCCCGGACCGTGAAAGTCCGCGTCGTCTCGCGGTCTTCAGTAGCCGTGATTTCGCCCATGGCTTCAACGATTCCCGTGAACATCAGGACTCCTCTCGGTCCAGAACGATGAGCGTGTCGTGCCCGTGCACTTCCGGAGCGAAGGCTGGTGAGAAGTGCTCCCAGTCCAATGGATGCACCGTGTCCGAGAAGGCCGGGACAGCTTCCGGACCCAACGTCATGGGTGCCACGAACAGGTACAACCTCTGTACGAGACTTTCCCGAAGCAGACTTCCCGCGAGCGTCGATCCGCCTTCGCACAGGATCGACTCGATACCGAGGTCGCCGGCGATACGGAGAACCGCGCTAAGGTCGAGGCGACCCTCGGAGTCGACCGGCACGGGGTGTACCTGTGCGCCAGCCTCTTCAAGTCGCTCGATGTCGAGTTCGGATGTGGCCCTACTCGTGAACACGTGCACCGGAGTCTCCGCGGCGTCGTCGAACAACGCTGCGGACTTCGTAAGCTGTGCGGACGGGTCGAGCACCAGGCGCCGGACAGCTTTTCGTCCGAGAGGTGCCATGCGCACCGTGAGACGCGGATCGTCGGATCTCACGGTGCCCGCTCCGATCAAGACCCCGTCGAAGCCGGTCCGCAAGCGGTGTACTTCGCGCTCTGCCTCGATTCCGGTGATTCGAGTCGGCTCAGGGCCGTTGGTCCCGATGCGGGCATCCATGCTCATCGCCAGCTTCAATGCGACGTAGGGCGTGTCGGACGCGCGGGCGTGGAAGAAGGCGGGATTCTCTGACCGGCCGACCTCGGCACTCCACACGGGGCCGTCGACCTCGATCCCGGCTGCTCGAAGGGTCTCGGTCCCGCCACCGGCGGTTTCACCCGGTTCCGCGACTCCGAACACGACCCTCGAGACACCAGCCTGAATCAGGGCCTTCGCGCAGGGGGGCGTCTTCCCTTCGTGATTACACGGCTCGAGGCTCACGTAGACCGTGGCCCCCTCCGCTTGTGAGCGAGCTGCCTCAAGCGCCGCGATCTCCGCATGAGGGCCACCAAATTCTTTGTGGAAACCTTCTCCGACGACGCGTCCGTCTCGGACCAGCACACACCCCACGAGTGGATTGGGGTGGACTCGGCCCCAGCCACGCCGCGCCAACATACGGGACCACTCGAGGTGGGCGTGGTCCTCTCGAGAGAGAGCGTCGTCGTTCATGTCAGATCGTGAGCCTCGCGGACAAACCTGCGAAGATCGTTCCCTTCGTCGGGTCGAATGGCGCCCCTGCGTATCCCGTGGTCGCCTCGAACCCTTGAGCCCATCCAACCTCGGCGGAAAGCTGCAGGATGAGGAAGTTCAGTGCGGCACCCCCGAACAGAATTTTGCGACCCGCTCCGACGTCCGCAGTGGACGCGATCACTCCGGTCCCGGAATTCAGGAGGATCGATGCATTAGCGGAGTACGAGTCCCAACCGACTCCCGCCACCAATCCAACGGCCAACAGGTCCTTCCCTACGGTCAAGCGATACGAAGTCGTGCCCGGATCCAGGTCGACCTGGGCAGGGTCCCCGAGCGTCGCGTTCGCGAAGCTCACCGTGCCATGGAAATTACGCATGACTGAGAGCGAGATACCGGGCAGCGTGAACGATTCCGTGAGAATGCCGATTCGAGCGCCGAGTCCGAGAGACGAAACCTTGCCGGAAAAGCCTTCGCTCCGGGGAAGGAATGCGACGCTCGTTTGACCCACGAAGTCGACGGAGAGAAAGCCTCCCACGGTTGGCATGAGCCGGAACCCGTCGAAGAGGCCTAGGGCAACGTTTCCGTGGAGGGTGGGGACGAAAATGTTTAACTCACCAGCGGGCTGGTTTTGTCGATCCGTGAGATCAGGCATGCGGAGCTGAAGTCCAGCTCCACGCAGGCTGACTGAGACACGCGGGGTATTGCCGAGTCGGCGACCGAGAGTCGATGCTGCGCCGGGCACAGAGGAGCCGAGGGCGCTCAACAGTCCGATGTGGCCCATAAGCGCGCGCGCTGCCACCGCCGCCTCAGCGCATCCCGACGCGGTTCCGGGCGATGATGCAACACATTGACCTTGGAGAGAGCCGATGTCCTGGGCACCCACTGGTGCGACTCCGGCCACAAACACCACCAAACAACAGAGCGCAGCCCGAATAAACATCAGGAGTAGGACACCCCTTCGCCGTCTTCGATCTGCCCGATGACGTAGGACGCGAGGCCCGCGGTATCCGCTGCGCCCCGAATGGCGTCGGCCCCGTCCTCGTCGACAACGGCGATCATGCCGATTCCCATGTTGAACACACGATCCATTTCGTCCCTGGTGACGTTTCCCCCGTCCTGTAGCGTCTGGAACGTTGCTGGCACCTCCCAGCTAGAGCGATCGACGCGAGCGCCGAGTCCTTCTGGTAAAACACGCGGGAGGTTCCCGGGGATGCCTCCCCCTGTCACATGGGCGAGGCCGCGAATGGACACGCCATCTGCGAGAAGGGGCAAGAAAAGCGGTGCATAACTTCTGTGGATTGCGAGCATTTCCTCGCCCACGGAGTGACCCGTTCCCGGGTACTCGTCCTCAACCCCTAGACCCATGCGGTCGAAGACGATCTTTCGGGCCAGTGTGTACCCGTTCGTATGCATGCCCGAAGACTCGATTCCCACCAGAGTCTGACCGGCCCTGATCTGCGATCCGTCGATGATCGCGTCCCGCTCTACTGCGCCCACGATGAAGCCCGCGAGGTCGTACTCGTCGGCGGCGTAGAACTCAGGCATCTGAGCCGTTTCTCCGCCCAGAAGCGCGCAGGAATTTTCGCGGCAGGCGATGGCGACGCCTCGGACGACGTCATTTACGACCGCTTCGTCCATTTCTCCGGTCGCTAGGTAGTCCAGGAAGAAGAGCGGTCTGGCGCCCTGGACCAGAATGTCGTTCACACAGTGGTTCACCAAGCACTGACCTACGGTGTCATGCCGATTGGACGCGAAGCCGAGCTTGAGCTTCGTCCCCACGCCGTCCGCACTCGATACCAGGACGGGGCCTTTGAGGTCGTCCGGAACTTGGTACAAGCCCCCGAAAGCACCGAGCTCGGACAGCGTGAATCGGTCCCGCGTCGACGCGACCAGATCCTTGAGTCCGTCTTTAGCTCGTTCTGCGGCGTCGAGGTCCACACCGGCGTCACGGTAGCTCATGCGGTCAGACACGTTGCTCGATCCCCATGTGAGTTTCGAAGGCGGTCATTTCATGGAACTCCTGCAACCTCTTGTCCACAAGAGGACGAGACAGGTCAATGAGTCGTTCCACGCTGAAGCGCTCTACTGCAAACGACCCCATCACAGAGCCGAACACCATGGCTCGCCGAAGCGAGGTTGCTTCGAGGTTCCCTGCCTGAGCTAGGGAGCCCATGAAGCCGCCGGCGAAGGCGTCGCCTGCGCCGGTGGGATCGAAGACCTCTTCGAGCGGATATCCCGGTACAAAGAAGAGCCAGTCGTCCGCGAACAGAATCGCTCCGTGTTCACCCTTCTTTATGACGACGATGTCGGGACCGCGGTCGCGAATCCACCGCGACGCCTTAAGGAGGTTTGGTTCGTCGGCGAGCTGACGAGCCTCTTCGTCGTTCACAATGAGGATGTTCACCCGCTCGAGCAGGGAATTCAGCGACTCACGGTTGCCCTCGATCCAGTAGTTCATCGTGTCGCAGGCTACGACATCAGGGGTGTCGACTTGGTCGAGAACGTCGTGCTGTAGGTCTGGATCGATGTTGCCGAGGAAGACGTATTTTGAGGACTTGAACGCGTCCGGGATCTTCGGCTGAAAATCTGCGAAGACGCCGAGCCGCGTTTCCAACGTGTCACGCGTGTTCAGGTCAAAGTGGTACTTCCCTGCCCAGAAGAAGCTCTCCCCCGGGCGTTGTTCGATGCCGGAAAGGTCCGCACCTCTCTTGGAAAGAAAGTCCAGCTTAGCGAGGGGGTAGTCGTCACCGACCACTCCAACCACTTGGACTGGACTGAACAGGGTCGCGGCTGACGTGAAGAACGTCGCGGAACCGCCGAGAACGCGCTCAGCCTTGGCAAAGGGCGTCTCGACGGAGTCGAGGGCTACGCTACCTACACAAAGAATCGACATTGTGGCGTCGGAATTCCTTCAAGAAGAAGAGTCGTCGGAAGGACGATCGAGGCGCTGTGGTGCATCGATGCCCAACACTGCGAGGCCGTTCCGAAGAACGACTTGGACCGCCCTGGCGAGCGCGAGACGAGCGTTGCGCAGGTCGGGATCGTCCACCAATACAGCCAACTCGGGGTTCCGACTTGGATTGCCGGCATGGTACCAGGCGTTGGCCGCACCAGAGGTCTTCTCGAGGTACTCGGTTACCCCATGGGCCGAAGCCGTGGCAGCACCTCGCTCAAGCGTCTTGGTGAACTCCCCAAGTTGCTTCAGGAGTTCACGCTCGAGATCGTGGCTCAGAACGGAGAGATCGACCGATTCCGCTGAAATGTCCTCCGGCTCTACCCCCGCTTTCACGAAGATCGAACACATGCGCGCGTGCGCATATTGGACCTTGAAGACCGGATTCTTATCCGACTGATCCAAAGCAGCATTGATGTCGAAGAGCATGTGCGCATCGGGCTTCCGCATTTGGAAGAAATAGCGCGTGACGTCTACGCCGACCTCGTCGACAAGCTCTCGCAAAGTCATTCCCGAACCCGACCGTTTCGAGAATTTCACCGGAACACCGTCCCGTTCTACGCGCACCATCTGGTGAATGACATACTCCGGGAAGCCTTCGGGCATGCCCAGCGCGCGAACACCACTCTGCACTCGATCTACTGTGCCGTGGTGATCCGCACCCTGCACGTTGATCACCCGGTGATACCCTCGCTCCCACTTGTGTTTGTGGTAGGCGGTGTCGGGAAGGAAGTACGTGGGCAGACCATTGCTACGCACCATCACCCGGTCTTTCTGATCTCCGAATTCGGTCGTCTTGAGCCACGTGGCACCATCGAGTTCGTAGGTGAGCCCGGTATCTTTCAGCGCCTGGATGGTCCCGTCGACGCGCCCCTCGTCGTAGAGAGAGGACTCTAGGTAGTACTCATCGAAGTGTACCCGGAACTGACCTAGGTCACGGTCTTGGTCCGCACGGACGATCTTCACCGCCATGCTTCTGATGGCATCCATGGCTTCCGGAGAAGCGTCGGCTATGAAGCGATCGCCATGGTCGTCGACGAGACTCCGGGCAATGTCGATGACGTAGTCGCCGTGATAACCGCCCTCAGGGATTTCCGCCTCGTGTCCGAAGTGCTGCAGATAGCGGGCTCGCACACTTTCCGCGAGGCGCTCCATCTGGAGACCACCGTCGTTGTAGTAGTACTCCCGGTGGACGGTCCATCCGGTCCAATCGAGGAGCTCAGCGACCGCATCGCCGAGTGCCGCTTGTCGGGCGTGACCAAGGTGTAGTGGGCCGGTCGGGTTTGCCGAGACGAACTCCACCATCACTGATTGTCCAGCACCGGTCTCGGTACGCCCGAAGTCACGATCCTTGGTGAGGATCTCTCCGAGGATGGAAGCGACAGCACCGGCGGACAGCCTGAAGTTCAGAAATCCTGGACCGGCAATCTCTGCTGCCTCCACACCCATGGCACCCAGGTCCAACGCCGCGACGATGTCTTCCGCAATCTGCCGGGGTGCCTTTTTCAGCTCGCCCGCGAGCGTCATCGCCACACTGCAGGCCACGTCGCCGTGCGAAGGGTCCTTGGGGCGCACAAGCTGGATCTTAGCGCCTGAAACGCCCATGGTCTCGAGGGCTACCGCTAACCCAGCTCTGATCTCTTCGTGCTCCATTGCTTCAGTCTTTCGAAGGAATGGGTGGAGCCGCGTCTTTCTTGGGCGCGGCCGCCTTCTTAGGCGAGTCGCCCGAGGCCGAAGACGAGTCTGAAGGCGAATCCGCTGACGCCTTCTTCTTGTAGTCATCCGAGCGGGACTCGGTGATGTAGAACCCGTCACCCTTGAAGAGAAAGCCCACGCCGCCGGAAATCACGCGCTCTGCGACAGCACCGCACTCCGCGCACTCGGACACGGGTTCGTCGGACATGCGTTGGAACACCTCGAAACGGTGTCCGTTCGGGCAGCTGTAGTCGTACGTGGGCATAGGAGGCGCGGGCCAAGACAGGGCTTGATAGAGCCCAAAAAACTAACGTTGGCGGCCTATCCTGTCAGCGACGCGCGGATGAACCGTCGTGGGTAGAGCGTCATCCGTCGTATGTGCCCCAGGCAGACCTGAGCTGGTTGCTGACCTCACCTAGAGTCACACCGGCTTTGACGGCCTCGATGATATGTGGCATCAGGTTGTCGCTCCCCCGCGCAGCGTTGCCGATCGCGTCGAGTCGGGCAGAGACCTCTCCGACATCCCTCGCCGACTTGTGCTCAGACAGTCGACCGAGTTGGCCTTCCTCTAGCTCTCCGTAGTCCGGCTTTCCGATATGAGGGCTGCCCTCGTCTTCCGCATGCACGTTGACTCCGACCACCGCACGCTCGCCCGACTCAATGTCCATCTGGTGCGCGTAGGCGGCCTGGTGGATTTCTTCCTGCATGTAGTCGATCGCCTTCGACGCGCCGCCCAATTCGTCGATCTTCTCGAGATACTCCAGCGCGATGCGCTCGATTTCATCCGTCAGAGCTTCCACGTAGTGGGAGCCCCCGAGCGGATCGGCCGTGCGTGTGATACCAGACTCGGAAGAGAGGATCTGCTGCGTCCGGAGCGCGACTTTGGCCGACTCCTCCGTAGGAAGCGCCAATGCTTCGTCGAAGCCGTTGGTGTGCAGAGACTGAGTGCCCCCCAACGCAGCAGCGAGCGCCTGAACTGTGACCCGAACCACATTGTTGTGCGGTTGCTGAGCGGTCAGCGTCGATCCTCCCGTTTGCGTGTGAAAACGCAGCCGGCTGGACTTGTCCGAGGCGCCGTAACGTTCTCGGAGGAGCGTCGCCCAAAGACGGCGGGCGGCTCGAAATTTGGCCACTTCTTCGAAGAGGTCGTTATGTGCCGCGAAGAAGAAAGACAGGCGAGGTGCGAAGGACTCTATGTCGAGTCCCGCTTCCAGAGCCTGTGACACGTACTCCAGGCCGTTCGCAAATGTGAAGGCCACTTCCTGAGGAGCGGTCGATCCCGCTTCCCGGATGTGGTAGCCTGAGATCGAGATCGTATTCCACTTCGGGATATCTTTCGAACAAAAGGCGATGATGTCAGAGACGAGCCGAAGCGAATGATCGACCGGATAGATGTACGTCCCCCGAGCGATGTACTCCTTGAGTACGTCGTTCTGGACGGTCCCTGAAAGCCGGTCACGCGACACGCCTTGCTCGTCGCCCAGCGCCACGTAGAAGGCCAAGAGTACAGCAGCGGTTGAATTGATCGTCATGGACGTGGACACCTCGCCCAGGTCGATCTGACTGAACAACCGCCTCATGTCGTCCAGCGAGTCGATCGCGACACCGACGCGGCCAACCTCGCCCTGGGCTATGGACGCGTCCGAGTCGTACCCCATTTGTGTGGGTAGGTCGAACGCTACAGAGAGCCCGGTCTGTCCTTGATCCAGCAAGTACCTGAAGCGCTCGTTGGTCGCATCAGCCGTCCCGAAGCCGGCGTACTGGCGCATGGTCCATACACGCCCACGGTACATATTGGGGTAGATGCCTCGTGTGAACGGAAAAGAGCCCGGCGCACCTCGTGCCGTCTCGTCCCCGTATAGCCGTTCGACGTCTAGGCCACTGTCTGTAGTGAATCGCGGGTCTTTCGGCTCACTCACTGACGGGCTCCTCCTCCAGCGATGTGAAATCCACCAAGACTTGGTCCTTTTCGACTGTGTCTCCCTCGGCCACGTGGATGGCGTCGACCCTTCCCCGGCCCTGGGCCTTCAGTTCGTTCTCCATCTTCATGGCCTCCACGACGGCGACGCCTTGGCCAGCCTCTACGATGTCGCCTACCTCAACTTCCACCTTCACCATGAGGCCGGGCATCGGAGCCTTCACAGGTACCGGGCCGGTCGGGCCCGCCCCTGCGCCCGTCATTTCGCGGATCGATCGGGTTCTCTCGTCCAGGACTTCGGCTTCGAATCGCCGTCCACGCAGATGAAGACTCCATCGACCCTTCCCGTCATTTCGCGCCACCAGGCGATGCGATGCGTCGTCCAAAAGCAGGTTTCTGACGTCGGTGCCGTCGACGTGCGCCATATCGACTCGAACGGGTGAGCCATCGACCTGTACCCCTTCAACGCCTATGTCGACCACGAAGCTCCGGTCACCGATCGAGACGTGGTAGATCATTCTTCGGACGCCGCTTCCAAGACTGCGACAGTCTCGATGTGGGCGGTCTGAGGGAAAAGGTCGAACGCTTGGATTCGGACCAGCTTAAAGGCCGGCGACAGACGATCGATGTCCCGGGCTAACGTCGCTGGGTCACAGCTCACGTAGATCACCCGCTTCGGAGGGCTCGCTTGAATCACGGCGGGAATAGACTCGTCCAGTCCGGTGCGTGGTGGATTGAGAATCAACACCTCGGTTGGTAGTGTCTCGGCGAGACATTCCTCCACGCTTCCCTCGACGATCTGGAGCGTCGCGGGGGCCTCGAATCGCGCCGCTTCGCAGGCTTCAGGGTCCAGTTCGATCCCGGTTACAGAGGCTCCGCGTCGGGCGAGCACCCGGGCGTACGCACCGACGCCACAATAAGCATCGACCACGGAATCAGCTTCGCCGACTTGGACACCGACGTACTGCTGCATCTCTTTCGCGACTGCGCGGTTGACCTGTAGAAATGCCCCGGCGGCCACCGGCACGGACTCGTCCTCCCAAGCCTCGAATACTTGGTCGCCCGTGATACGTACCGCGGGCTCGTTGCCTGAGGGCCGGTGCCAGATTGCGACGAGTTGCGTTGCGGCTTCCGCGAGCGCCTTGGCCCGCCACCCGGCTTCACCACCCTCCACGAGGAGGACGACGCCGCCCGCAGACTTGCGCAGTGTCAGACGTAGCCGTCCGGCGCCGGGCAAGAGGCGCGCCCCCATGCCCCAAACGGCGCGCAGTTGAATCCAAGCGCCCTTGAGTTCAGGCTCGGGAAGCATGCATTCATGCTTGACTTCAATGACGTGTGCCGGACGTCCCAGCGCATGGAAGCCGGCGATGATCCGTCCGCCTCGGAGCCTGCGAAGAGTGTAGGTCACCCTGTTCCGGTATCCGAGCGGGGCTGGAGATGGCGTCACATCTGGGGTCTCCACCTGGATGTGTGCGATCCGCTCCAGGGCATCTCGAACCCATTGGGCTTTCCACTCGAGCTGCGTCTCGTATGGAATGTGCTGAAGCGAGCAACCACCGCATTCATCGAAGAGAGCACATGCTGGCTTCACGCGATTAGCGGACTGCTCCAGCATTTCGTCGATGGTGGCCTTTCCCCAGCGCTTCTTCATTTTGCCGAGCCGGATACGCACGCGGTCGCCGGGCGCGGTCCTGGGGACGAACACCACCTGTCCTTCGGGAAGATCCGCTACGCCCGCACCGCTCGATGACAGGGCGCGCACAGAGACTTCTACCAACTCTTGGTCCGTCGCTTCGCCGCTCATCGTGCTCCATCCCGTCCCGGGAGAATCGCTGCTCGCCAGGGAGACATTCCCGAGCCGTCCGAGGTGCCGATCCGAGGAGAACGATGACGCTGCCGGTCTTCGTCTTCTAGGAGCGCGGCGGCCACGGCCACGGCAACCAGCGACGACTCGTCGGCGTCGGGCTCCAAAAGCTCGGGGTGCTCGTCCAAGTACCGGATGGTCAGCCGGCCCTCTTGAAAATCAGGTTCGTCCATCACGCGACGGTGGAACGGGGCGCAGGTGTCGATGCCCGAAATGACCAACTCGTCGAGCGCGCGTGCCATGCGTTCGATCGCCATCTCGCGGGAAGGACCATGCACGATGAGTTTTGCCAGCAACGGGTCGTAGTGCAGCGAGACCTCGAAGCCTTCCTGGATGCCTCCGTCCCAGCGTACGCCCGGTCCGGTGGGGACCTCGAGGTGGGTGACCACGCCGGTTGACGGAAGGAAGCCTGAAAGAGGGTCCTCTGACGTGATTCGACACTCGATCGCGTGCCCCGACAGCGTGATGTCGTCCTGACTGAAGTCGAGCTCTTCTCCGGACGCAACCCTGAGCTGCCAGTCCACCAGGTCAACACCTGTGACGAGTTCCGTCACCGGGTGCTCCACCTGAAGTCGGGTGTTCATTTCTAGGAAGAAGAACTCTCCGTTTTGGTAGAGAAACTCGATAGTTCCCGCACCTCGGTAGTTCACTGCCTGTGCGGCCATGACTGCGGCCTGGCCCATGGCTGCACGTTCCTCGGGGGTGAGCACGGCCGAGGGCGCTTCTTCAACCAACTTCTGATGTCGCCTTTGGATCGAGCACTCGCGCTCCGCCAGATGCACGACGTTGCCGTGTGAATCGCCTAGGACCTGAATTTCGACATGGCGCGGATTGTCCAAGTACCGCTCTAGATAGACAGCTCCATCTCCAAAAGCAGCCGTGGCCTCCCGGACAGCAGCGTCGAAGGCACGTTCGATGTCGTCCGGGCCTTCAACGACGCGCATTCCCTTCCCGCCACCTCCAGCAGAAGCCTTGAGGAGCACAGGATATCCGATCTCGCCAGCCGCCCGGAGCGCCTCCGCAGGATCAGCGAGGGCTTCCGTGAGACCCGGCACGATGGGGACGCCGGCGTCGGCCATTCGGCGCCGCGCCTCGGTCTTGTCTCCCATAGAGGAGATCGTATCCGCGGTGGGCCCGACGAAGATCAAACCAGCGGCTTCCACGTCCGCCGCAAACGATGCACGTTCCGCGAGGAATCCGTATCCGGGATGAATCGCTTCGGCGCCTGCGGCTAGGGCGACCGCAATGAGCTTGTCGGCTCGCAGATAGCTCTCCGCAGACGGTGCTGGGCCGATCAGATATGCCTCATCCGCCTCCAAAACATGAGGCGCCAGCCGATCAGGCTCGGAGAAGACCGCCACCGTGCGAATTCCGCGTTCTCGAGCGGCTCGGACGATTCGAACTGCGATCTCACCGCGGTTCGCGACAAGTAGGGACCGGATCAAGCGTGATGCCTCGAAAAGGAAGATGCGGCCCCGAAGTTAAGCCCCCTCCCTTCGATGAGGGAGTGCCCACAAAAAGCGGGCGGGGTCCCGAGTCTTCAGAAACCCGGCCCTGCCTCCATGTGATCCGTGAGAAGAGCTAGTCGCTGAGTCGTCCGGCCACACTCATCTCCGGCCCCTGCCGCATGATGTGCAGGGTGATTTCTTCGTCTTCCTGGTAGCTCGTCAGGATCCGTCGTGCTCGGTCGAACGGGTTCCCGCGAATGTGTGAAAAGCCCCTTAGAGCGGGATGTTTCCGTGCTTGCGGGCTGGATTCTCATCGCGCTTGTTGCGGAGCATATCGAGCGCGTTAATCAGCCTCGGGCGGGTTACGCGAGGGTCGATCACGTCGTCCACGTATCCGCGGGCAGCCGCGATGTAGGGATGCGCGAACTTCTCCCGGTACTCCTCGATGCGTGCGTCCGTAGCAGCCTGCGGATCGTCGGAGGCAGCAATCTCTTTTCGAAAGAGCACTTCGACTGCCCCTTTCGGTCCCATCACAGCGATCTCGGCCTGTGGCCAAGCGAGATTGATGTCGCCTCTGATGTGTTTGGAATTCATGACGTCGTAGGCACCACCGTACGCTTTCCGTGTGATCACGGTGATCTTGGGCACGGTCGCCTCTGCGAAGGCGTAGAGGAGCTTGGCTCCATGGCGGATAATTCCGCCGTGCTCCTGAGCTACGCCGGGCAGGAACCCAGGTACGTCTTCGAACACGACGATCGGTATGTTGAACGAGTCACAGAAGCGGACAAAGCGAGCGCCTTTGTCGGATGAATCGATATCCAATACTCCGGCGAGGACCGAAGGCTGATTCGCTACGATTCCCACAGAATGACCACCAAGCCGCGCGAATCCGACGAGGATATTTCCTGCGAAGTCTTTGTGAACTTCGTAGAAATCCCCGTGGTCAACTACGCGACCAATGACATCTCTCATGTCATAGGGGCGATTAGGGTTATCTGGCACGATCTCGAGTAATTTCTCGTCCTGTCTGTCATGTGGATCGGAGGTCTCGAGAGACTCTGGGAGCTCCATGTTGTTCTGCGGGAGGTACTTCACGAGATCTCGCACCGCACCGAGGCACTCGGGCTCTGAGTCCAGTGCGAAGTGGGCGACACCCGACTTGGACGCGTGAACGTCCGCGCCCCCCAGACCTTCCATATCGATGTCCTCGTGCGTCACAGTCTTCACCACGTTCGGGCCGGTCACGAACATGTAGCTCGTGCCTCGGACCATATAGATGAAGTCCGTGATGGCAGGCGAATACACAGCTCCACCAGCACATGGACCCAAAATCACACTGATCTGCGGAATGACGCCCGAAGCCAGTGTGTTTCGTAGAAAGATGTCGGCATAACCGCCCAGAGAGACGACACCCTCCTGGATACGGGCTCCTCCCGAGTCGTTCAACCCAATGATGGGGGCGCCATTCTTGAGAGCCATCTCCTGGATTTTCACGATCTTCTCGGCGTGCGTCTCTGAGAGAGACCCTCCGAAAACGGTGAAGTCCTGGCTGAAGACGTAAACCAGGCGACCGTGAACCGTGCCGTAACCCGTGACGACTCCGTCACCCAGGTATTGTTGGTCCTCCAGCCCAAAATCGGTCGATCGGTGCGTGACGAACTTGTCCAACTCAACGAAGGAGCCCTCGTCGAGTAGAAGGTCGAGACGTTCCCGGGCCGAGAGTTTTCCCCGCTTGTGTTGCGCTTCCAGGCGGGCTGCGCCCCCACCCTCTTCGGCTGAGCGGCGGAGTTCGTCGAGTCGGTCCAGCTTTTCGTGGATGGACATCAGGTCTCTATCCGATCGGGATGAGGGTACCGTTGTCGATATAAACGACTTCCGAGCGGCGCACCACTATTCCGTCGATCACGGAGAAGACACCTGTGGCGCCTTCGATATCGCGGAGTTGCTCCATGTTCGCTCGGAGTTGCCGTCGGGACGAGGGGCCGGGCCTAAGCCCCTCAAGGAGGAGCAAGGCCGCGTCGTAGCCAACTGCTGGTACGGACGAGACCAGACTTCGCTGAAAGTGGGCCTCGTAAGCCTCACGGAAGCGCCCGGCGCCGGCAGAGCCAGTGCCTCGACCTTCCGGTGCCGTGGCTACCACGCCATTTGTGTGACGCGAGTCCACATCAGCAAGCACCTGAGGATCGGTCCACGCCGAAGTGCCTAGGACGGCGATGGCGAGCGTGTCCAAGGCGTAATGAGTGATCTGTGGTGCCACTAATTCGACGTCTTCCGTCGGAATCGGGACGAACACCGCGACGGGCTCGAGCAGTTCCACATGGAGGGTGTCTTCTTCCCCGAGTTCCAGGGCAGCGATCTCGGCCCGGCGGAGCGCGTCACGGGCCCCGAGGATCTGGTCCTCGAAGTTCGTGACCCCAAGAGGGTATCCGTATCGCCCCACGACCGGGATCCCAAGCGTTTGCATGGTCGCTTCGAAGGCATCTGCTTCCGCCACCGACTCTAATGCGTCGGAGTGGACGATCGCGACGCGTAGGTATCCCTCATCCGCAGCGTAGTGCGCCATCGAGGCCGCCGCCAACGGGTCCGGTCCTTCAAGCGAATAGGCACCATCCCCAGCACGTGAGGCGCTACGGGCAGTCGGTGAAATCAGCGGCAGATCGCGTGTTCGCGCGCGCCCTCCCGCTTCGAGCGACGCATCTTCTAGAAAGCCAACGATCCCGACCGCAGATCCCCGCTCAATCTCACGAACGAGCGTACCGGCCAGAGCCGGATCAGCTTGGTCGTCCTTGGCTGTCACGCGGACATCGAATCGGCGGCCCAGCACAGAAGCCGCTGCGACTTCGACGCCTTCAGCCACGAGAGCCGCGTAGTTGGCTAAGGCCGGCGGACCTCCAGTTGGGAGGACGGTGGCGATCTCGAGCGTCGTCACGCGTTGCCTGCCCCCGTCCCCCGGCAGTTCACCTCGACGGAGCCCTTCTGCAATCACTGAATCCGGCCCAGCGGCACCCAGCACGAGCGCTCGCTCCGCAAAGGCGGTGGCCGCTGCGTCGTCACCGGCCTCTAGGGCCAACACACCGGCTCGGATCTCCAGGACCCACCGGAGTGGCGCGTCGTCGGACGTCCGAGAAAGGCCCGAGACCACGTCCGCTTCAACGAGAGTCCCCACCGCTTCACGCGCCATTCGCGTCGCGCGATCCAATTCGGTCCTGGGCACTGTGTGCGGGATCCGCATGAGGCGGTCGACCCGCGCCGACGCATCGTCCACGAAGGCCTCGGCCTGGAGTAGTCGTGCGGCAGCAATGCGTGAGTCGTCTGCTGCGAGTAGCGAGATGTATCGCTCCGCGGACGCATCGGCCGTTGCAGCGTCCTTTCCGTCACGGGCGACCTGTGCCCGCAGAATGAGCGCCCGCCCCGACACCGCACTGCTCGGATACTCATCAATGACTTGGTCCGCGAGCTCGGCTGCGACATCGAGCCGACCGACGGCGAACGCCTCACGAGCCTGTGCAAATATCTGCGCGGCTCGGTCGACGTCACCCGACGAGATTGGGGCGTCGGTGATGACTGGGTCTGCGGGGCCCATGTCCCGGGCCGGTTCCGCAGTGGACATTCCTGACACCTGACAGGCTCCGAGTAGTACTAGGAGCCACAGGAAACGCCCGGACGCATTAAGCGTCCGGGCGTTTCGGAGGTAGCGTGTCACTAGAGACAAGTCGTTACTCCTCCTTGGCGCCTTCCTCGACGTCGTCGGCAGCTGTCTCTTCCGCTTCGGCTTCAGGCTCAGCTTCAGCTTCAGGTGCTTCTTCAGCTTCAGCCTCCGCTTCAGCCTCCGCTTCCGCCTCAGCTTCAGGCTCAGCTTCAGCCTCCGCCTCAGCTTCAGGTGCTTCTTCAGCTTCCGCCTCAGCTGCAGGCGCCTCTTCGGCTTCAGGTGCCTCTTCGGCTTCTCCCTCAGCTTCAGGTGCCTCCGCGGCTTCGGCTGCTGACTCAGCTGCCGCTGCATCCGCTCCCGCGGCTGCCGCTGCAGATTCCAGCCCGCTCGGCACTGCGGCTTCTCCGTCAGACACCTCAGCCACTTCCGGCTTCGGTACGACGGCCTTCTTCTGGAAGTCCTCCTCGTCGTCCGGTCCGCCCTCGGCTTCGGCCTTCGCGGCGATCGCAGCTGCTGCAGCGAGGCGTGCCGCTTCGATCTCTTCCTGCGGCTTACGCTCAGGCGTTTCCGTCACCTCAAGCACGATGCGGCGGTTGGCCCCATCCGACTCGATCACACGTAGGCTGACCGAGTCACCGGCGCCGTAGTACTCCTCGAGCTTCTCGACGTCTTCAATGCCAGTGTTCGCTGCCGGCACGAAGCCTTCGACATCGTCTCCGAGGTCGACAACGACGCCCTTGTCTTGCACGCGGACGACCGATCCATCCTGCTCGACTCCCGGCGCGAGGCGTTCGGAGATCGCAGGCCACGGATCGTCCGCGATCTGCTTCACACCGAGGGAGATGCGCTTGTTCTCGGCATCCACGTCGAGGACGATGACTTCGAGGTCCTGACCCTTCTGGACGATTTCGGACGGGTGCTCGACCCGCTTGGTCCAGCTCATGTCCGAAACGTGCACCAGACCATCGATTCCCGGCTCGATCTCAACGAACGCACCGAACGAGGTCAGGTTGCGGACCGTACCGGCCAGCTTGGTGCCGGTCGGGTACTTCACCGGCAGCGACAACCACGGGTCCTCTTCGATCTGTTTCATACCGAGCGAAATCTTCTCGTCGTTCGGATCGACCTTGAGGACCACAGCTTCGATCTCTTCACCAATCGACACGACCTTCGAGGGGTGACGCACATTGCGCGTCCACGACATCTCGGAGATGTGCACGAGACCCTCGACGCCCTTCTCGAGCTCGACGAAGGCACCGTAGTTCGTGATCGAGACGACCTTGCCCTTCACACGCGAACCGACCGGGTACTTCTTGTCGATGTCCGTCCACGGATACGGGAGGAGCTGCTTGAGCCCCAACGAGATCCGTTCGCGGTTCCAATCGATGTCGAGAACCTTCACGTCCAGCCCAGCGCCGATGTCGACGACCTCGGACGGGTGCCCAACGCGGCCCCACGACATGTCCGTGATATGGAGCAGTCCGTCCAGGCCGCCCAGATCGATGAACGCACCGAAGTCGGTGATGTTCTTGACCTGACCCTCGCGGACCTGACCGACCAAGAGCTCCTTCACGAGCGTCTCGCGCTTCGTCTCGCGCTCGGCCTCGAGAATCACGCGACGCGAAACAACGATATTCCGGCGACGCTTGTTGAGCTTGATGATCTTGAACTTGTAGACCTCGCCAATGAGGTCCTCGATGTTCGGAACCCGGCGCAGAGCAATCTGCGAGCCCGGGAGGAAGGCGTCGACGCCCATGAGGTCGACGGTAACGCCACCCTTGATCTTGCGAACGAGTGTTCCCTTCACCGGGCGATCCGCATCGTGTGCTTCGCGGATCTTCTCCCAGACGCGGAGGAAGTCAGCCTTCTTCTTAGAGAGCACGACAACACCGTCGTCGTCTTCAAGGCTCTCAAGGAGAACTTCGACGTCGTCGCCTGCCTCGGGCGGGTCCTTGAATTCGTCGAGTGCGACCGAGCCTTCGCTCTTAAAGCCGAACTCGAGAATGACGGAAGCATCCGTAACACGGAGGACCTTCGCGTTGACGATTTCGCCTTCACGGAACTCCTGGAAGTCCGCACTGAACTCCAGGAGGAGAGCTTCGAACTCCTCCTTCGAGGTCGACAGCGGCTCTTCGCCGTACGGATCGTGGAAGAGTTCCGGTGAGATGCCGTCTGGCATAGCGGCGAGTGCGGCTGCACGAGCAGCTTCTGCAGCCTCCTCAGCGGCTTCTTCGGAGGCGAGTTCTTCGGCAGTCATGGTGGTGACTTCGCCGGTCATCGCGTCGACAACAACCTCTACTCCCTCAGGGAGTTCGTCCGTCGGGTCGACATCGGGGGTTTCGTTCTCAGTCATGGGTATCCTGCGGCCACTCTCGAGAGAAATCGAGGCGGCGCTTTGCCGGGCTCGGGGGACGAGCGCGGGTTAGGGTGTACGTGAAAGGATGACAGCCAGGAAAGCTAGATACGGCTTAAGATGGAGTCAATCGGAGAACCAGTTGGACAACCGCGGCCACTTGGGCGTCGAAGGTGAGCCCTGTGGTATCGATTTCAACGGCGTCTTCGGCTTTCTTCAGTGGTGAAAGTTCACGTTCCGAATCTCGACTGTCACGGGCACGAATCGCCTCGATCTGACGGTGGAGTTCGGCTGGGTCGTCGTCCGTCGCGCCCTCGTCCAACAGGCGTCGCCTGGCTCGTTCAGCAACGTCGGCCACGAGGTACACCTTCACTTCGGCGTCTGGGAATACGACGGTGCCCATGTCACGCCCCTCCGCGACAAGTCTCCCGCACTCACCGGCGCGTTGCTGGAGGTCTAACAAGATGGCTCGTACGGCCGGCAGTTTCGCGAGATGAGACACACCCTCCGTGACCTCCTGCGTGCGTAGCTCGGCGTCGACCACCTGACCAGACACCAGAACCTGGAAGCCATCGTCTGTCGGTGTGATGTCTACGTCGAGCGCCCCAAGATCGGCTTCGGTCAACCGCGGCCATTCCTCCTGCGCTACCCCTCTTTGCGTAAGCGCCAGGGTTAGAGCGCGGTACAAGGCCCCAGAGTCGAGGTGCCGGAAGGACAGTCGCTTGGCGACCTCTTTCGCTGTGCTGGACTTACCTGAGCCTGCTGGCCCGTCCAGCGTGACGACGGGGCCTTCGCGCGTCATTCCCCTCCCTCTGTCGAAACGTTGTGGAGCATTTCCCAAAATCCAGGGAAACTCACCGAGGCTGCATCGGGGTCATCGATCTCTATTGAGTTACCCGGTTGGGCTCCGAGAACGCCGAAAGCCATCGCGATGCGATGATCGTCAAAGCACTTAACTCGGCCAGACAGAGGTTCCCGAGAGCCCTCGACCGCCAGTCCGTCTGCAAACTCTTCGACCGAGACGCCTAACCCTCGGAGGTTCTCGACGAGCGCCGAGATCCTATCGGACTCCTTGGTCCGGAGCTCCGACGCGTCGCGGATGATCGTCGTCCCTTTGGCACGTGCACCCAAGATCGCCACCAGCGGAAGCTCGTCGATTAGTCGAGGTACTTCGTCGGGGGCGATCACCGTGGCACGCAGATCGGCTGATTCCGCAGAGATCGTGCCCACGGGCTCCGCTCCGCTGTCTGGTCTCAGGGCGATGTTGAGGTCGACACCCATCCGGCGAAGTACATCCAAAAACGCCGTCCGGGTCGGGTTGAGTCCGACGCCTTCCACGGTCAGAACGTCCTGCGTGGCGCCCAGTGCAGCGAGGGAGAGCACAAAAGCTGCAGAGGAAATGTCACCGGGTACGGCGAAGTCGAAGGCCTCGATCTGCGCTGGAGGATCTCTGAGCTCGACACGCCATCCGCCAGCGACAGCATGCGAAATCACCGAGACACCGAGCTGATTCAGCATACGCTCAGAGTGGTCTCGGGAGCGACGGGGTTCGGTGACCTGAACGAATGTGTGGCCCGTCAGTCCGGCGAGGAGAATCGCGCTCTTCACCTGAGCGCTGGCGACATGACTCGGCCAATCGACCGCGGAGAGCCCAGCCGCACTCGTGATCGTGAGCGGAAGCCGGTCCTGCTCCTCCAGAAATTCGAACGAAGCGCCCATCGCACAGAGCGGGGCGGTCACCCGCTTCATGGGTCTGCTTTGGAGCGATGTGTCCCCGGTAAGCGTCGCTCCCACCCCCGCTCCTGCCAACAGTCCCAGGAGGAGCCTCGTGCCCGTCCCGCTGTTTCCTAGATCAAGAGGCGCATCTGGGGTGGCCAACCCATCGAGCCCAACGCCCTCAACTTCGATCGCACCTCCGTCTTGAGGGATCGGCGGGATATTGGCACCCATAGCCCTCAGTGCATTGGCGGTCGATTCAGCGTCGCCGCCGAACAAGAGGCCGCGAAGCGAACTCGTTCCGGACGCAATCGATGCCAGAATCAGCGCTCGCTGGGTAAGCGACTTATCGCCTGGCACTGTGATCCTCACGAGCCGGCCTTCCACTTCGCGGATCGCATCATGGCTTCGCGCACCTCCTGCATGTCCCCACCCTCCACGGCGTCGGTCAGGTCGCTGACGGTTTTCCCAAGGAGCCGGAGTCCCACAACCAGGTCTTCCGGGAGCGCTGAAAGAATGTCGATCCATATGTCCGGGCTGGATGTGGCGAGACGCGTCATGTCCGAACCGCCTGACCCGAGTTGTTCCGGGCCGATGCCTGCTTCTGCCAACGTCGTCGCCAGAGCGTTGGCCGTGAGCTGGGGTAGCGCGCTGACCAAAGCGATCATGCGATCGTGCTCGTGGGGATCCGCTTGTTGAGGTGTCGCCCCGAACCGGGCCCATAGCGTGCGCATTCGGTCAGCGGAATCTTCGGCTTCCGGGTCGTTCGTGATCCAAACAGTGGCTCCGTCGTACAGCGTGGGGCTCGATGCCGCGAACCCAGACTCGGCAACGCCAGCCATAGGGTGACACCCGACCCACCGCCGAGTGAGTCCGGCCTCTGCGGCAGCCTCGGCGACCGGGCCCTTGAGACTCGCCACGTCCGCTACGACCACGGCGGGTTCAAGAGTCGATGCCAACTCTGCCATCATCTTGCATGTCGGTCCCAGGGGAATGGCGAGCATCACGAGGTCAGCCCCCGCGACCGCATCGCTCCAGCGTTCGGGTGCTGCGGCCACCGCTTCTGCATCAACGGCGGAGAGGCGCTCAGCGGGATCCGGAGACCACCCGACCACCTCGGCCGACGTCGTAGCCGTGGCGGCACGGGCGAACGAGCCACCCATCGCGCCCAACCCGATTACCGCGATCCGGCGGAAACTGGACTCAGTTCGTTTCGGGGTCGACGACATAGATCAGATCCACTCGGGAGAGAATTGGGTCTCTCGTGACGCAGGACATGAAGATCTCCTCATGTTCCTTCAGTGAACGTCGACGCGGGCAAACGGACCCTCCAGGTGAAGGAGGCCCCCGACGTCCCAGCGCTGACGAAGCGCCGCATGAACCGGTTCCGGGGTCGGGCCTTTGATGAGATCAGCAAGAAACGCAGTCACGAGCCGGCGCGCTTCATCTCAGTGCGGAACGGGATCTCGATGACGAGACCGTCCTTCGCCACTTTCGAGTCCGCAAAGATCTCGACTGCCTCGTCCTTCAGGGGGGACGAGTCGTCCGAGTACCGAGCCGATAGGTGCGTGACGACGAGACGTTGGACTCCAGCTCGTTTCGCGATGCCGGCCGCGCCCGCCGCCGTAGAATGAAATGTCTCTCCGGCGCGGTCCTTTTCTTTTTCTTCGAACGTCGCTTCGTGGATCAAAAGATCCGCACCCATCGCGCGAGAAACGGTTGAGTCAGCGGGTCTCGTGTCTCCTGTGTATACGACGGTCCTGCCCGGCCGCGCGGCGCCGACCAAGTCGGCAGCTCTCACCGTATTGCCGTCGACTTCGACGTCCTCGCCCTTGTGGAGTTTACCGAAGGATGGCCCTTCAGGTACGCCCATTTCCCTGGCTAGCTCCACATCGAAGCGACCCAGGCGATCCTCTTCAATAAGAGCCCAGCCGACCGCACGCGTTCCGTGTTGGACTTCGAAGGCCTCGATTCTGTATTCGTCGAGAACCAAGCCATGTCCGGGAGGAGCTTCATGGACCTCTACCGGAAAGCCGACCCGATCATTTCCCAATGCGACGGCGTCCCGCAAAATTCTGGACGAGCCGGGAGGCCCATAGATGTCCAGAGTTTCGGTGCGGCCCTGCAGCGCCATGGTCCGGAGCAGTCCAGTGATCCCGAGGAAGTGATCGGCGTGCGTATGCGTCACGAAAATGGCTCGAACTGAGAAGCCGGTACCGTACCGCATCATCTGACGCTGGGTCCCCTCACCGCAGTCGAAGAGGTAGTGGTCACCTTCTCGCTGGACGGCGATCGCGCTCACATTTCGGCCCACCGTGGGACGAGATGCAGCGGTGCCGAGAAAGGTCACTCGGATCATGTGACGCCCCCTCTACCAGACGCGGAATTGCACCTGGAGGGTACGGCCGGGCTGTGGAAGACCGCACTGATCGTAGGAAGTCGAGTTCGTAGCATTCCGCACGCTCGCAGAGGCGTCCACACGCGACAAGGCTCCACGGCCACCAAACTGGAAGATCTTTCGCAGCGAGAAGTCAGCCGATCCGCTGGCCCCGAACGATTGTAGCCCCCCAATCTCAGGGTTCGCGCACCGCTGATCGCTTACGAAGCGGAAGTCCGATGCGGCCCTGTAACCGCCCCCCAAGGGGCTCTCCAGAGAGAACTTCCCTGTCACTGACGGCTCATACTCCAGCTCGATTCGTGTCCCGTCGGGCTCCACTCCACGCACGTGCTGCAGCGTGAGGTCCGTGGAGATCGTCGCGACCCCCAAGGTGCCGATCGCCAGCATCTCGATGCCCGTGCTCTGGATCTGGTCCTGGTTCACACGCTTGAAGAGCCGTGTGCCAGAATCGTCAGTTACGGTCGTCCGAATGATTCCATCTGCGAGCCGCTGATGGAATCCTACGACCTGAATCTCGAGATCGCCGGTGTGGACTGTGAATCCGCCTTCGGCTCCCAACATGATCTCGGCCTCGAGCGACGGATTCGGGATGAAGCGCCCGAGGGCGCCTGAATAGAGTTCGCGAAGCGAGGGGAAGCGGGCCCGCCGGCTCGCGCCTCCATGCACGAGGAGGCCCCCGCTCAACAACGAACTAATCCCGATCCGGGCACCGAAGTCATTTAGGCGCGCGAGTGGAGGCTTGTCCCCGCTCTCCGGGGTATCGGCACCGTCGAGCACCGCTCCGAGCGACAGGCGGGTCCCGTCCGTCGGCCCGAGCTTCCATTCCGTTTCGGCACCCAGACTCCAAAGCCTTTGGCGAAATTCGCTTGACCCTCCTGGCGTGAGTACTTCGTCGTGATTCACATCCGCGTACGTCGCAGAGGCGCGGAAGTCTCCCTGGTCCCCGAGTGTGTGCTCACCCTCGAGCCGGAACGACAGGTTACGGTCGTCTGAATCCTCACGCTCCACGACGGACTGAAAAGCCCCCGTATCGTATTGGTCGATTCGGGTGCTGCCTAAGTCCATGCCGAGACTGACCTCGACATCGCCCCTGCCCGACCCCGTGGACCGCGAGCCGGTCCCAAACGAGAGTGCTGTGAGGAGGCGGGTCTGCTCGGGGTACCTCCAGAAGCGTGGTTCGTCCTGATGTGCTTCCGGCGGGACGCCGCGTTCGACGTCGTACGCCGTCGTGGCGAGCGAGGCCCAACCACCGTCCTCCCCTCGCACCCGAGCCGCGAAATAGGCGTCCATTCTCCTCGTGTCACTATTCAGCCGCAGGCCGTCTGCGTTCCGCAGGAACTCAGGCCGGATGTCCGGGTCGTCCGAGGCGCCGTTGGGCACGGTGTAACCGGGGCGGTCACTGAAGCCAGCCCCGGCCCGAAACAGCCACTGGGTCTCGTCTCGGTCTATGAGATGGGCCGCACCCACGGCGATGTTCGTCCCACCCGATTCGTTCACCGAAATGCCGACATCCATCGGATTCACGCTTTCGATGCTGCCTGGGACTCGGGCAACATCGACTTCGATGACCCCACCCAGCGTGTTGGGTCCGTAGAGCACGGACGAGAGTCCCCTTATCAGCCGGATCCCCTGCGCCGCGGTGAGTGGGATGATGGACAGATCTGTCCGGTGATCCCACCCCACCGTGAGCGGCACTCCGTCCAGAAAAATGCCGATTTGCCGTTCTTCAGATCCACGAATAGAGGGCTGAGACTCTCCGCGGCTGTTTTGGCGAATGACCAGGAGGGGCATCGCGCGCACGACGTCTTCCATGGTCGGGGCGGGCACCGAACGCAGTGAATCCAAGCGCATTTCGACAGCACTCGATCCGCCTGTCGTGAGGGCAGGCCGCGGCACGCTGATGGTCAGCCCCTTGATATCGTACTGGCGTGCCACTCGTGTGGAGTCCACACGAGTGGAGTCCTGAGTCGCCTGGGCCGAAAGCACGGCCGGCGCTGACAGAATGAGTGCTGCGAGAATGAGACGTAGAAATCGCATCTATTCCGAACAGAGTTGGGTTTTTTAGGATTGAGCCGCGCGCAACCATCTAGGACACCCGACGACAGATGTTCCGACCCACGCACCTGTGTCTCGCCCGATGAACACGGAAAGTAATGAGATCGTTGACCGAATCGACCCAGTAGTCGTTGGACACAGGGCCGGGCGGGGCGTATCCTGAGCTCAACTCAGACCACATAGTGGAGGACCCGATGCACAGTCGCCGTCAATTCCTCGGAGCCGCGTCATTTCCTGCCCTCGCAGCAGTTGCCGGAGTAGGATTTCGGCCGTCTGAATTACGTGCCAGTGCAACCGACGTCGCAGCGTCACTCCGGGCGCATCCCGGGCTCGCTGCGGACATCGCACGCAACGAGGATTTTTGGTTTGAGGTGGCGCGCGCCTTCACCGTGGACCGGACCCTGGTCAATCTGAACAATGGCGGTGTCAGTCCTTCACCCGGTTGGGTTCAGGATGCCATGAAGCGCCATTTGGATTTCTCAAACCTCGCCCCCTCCTACACGATGTGGGAGATCCTTGAGCCTCAACGTGAGGGGGTCCGCGAGCGGATGGCCCGGCAGTGGGGTGTGGACGCCGAAGAGATCGCTTTTACGAGGAACGCGTCAGAGAGCCTGCAGACCATGCAACTGGGCATCGATTTGCATCGGGGCGACGAGGTCCTCACGACCACGCAGGATTACGGTCGGATGATCACGACGTTCAAGCAGAGGGCGCGACGGGAAGGCATTACGCTGAACCAGATCAAGATTCCGGTTCCGGCGGAGGACCCGGCGGAGGTGGTCCGCTTGTTCGAGCAGGCGATCACTCCGCAGACCAAGGCGATCCTGGCGTCCCATATGATCAACTTGACCGGCCAAATTCTGCCGGTCACCGAACTGAACGCTCTGGCACGTCGCCACGGAATCCCGTTGATCATCGACGGTGCGCACGCGCTTGCGCACTTCGACTTCACATTGGATGAACTGGACGTCGACAACTATTCGACGAGCCTGCACAAATGGCTCTTTGCTCCGCACGGCACGGGCATGCTCTACGTGCGTAAGGAGAAGATCCAGGAGGTGTGGCCGCTTATGGCCGCGCCGGAGCGGATGGACACCGACATCCGGAAGTTCGAAGAGATCGGGACCCATCCTGCGGCCAACTACCTCGCGATTGCGGAAGCTCTGACGTTCCATCAAGGGATCGGCCCGGACCGGAAGGACGCGCGACTGGTCTATCTGAGAAATTACTGGGCCGAACAGCTTCTTCAGAATGACAATGTGCGACTCCATACCAGCCTCAAGCCTGGCCTGGCCTGCGGGATCGCAAACGTTGAAATCGTCGGCGTCGCGCCCAACGACTTACGTGACTATCTCTGGCGTGAACACCGGATCATCACGGTGTCCATCAACCATGCCGAGTTCCAGGGAATCCGAGTGAGCCCGAGCGTCTATTCGACGTTGCCTGAGCTCGACCGTTTTGTGGAAGCAGTAGACGGTGTCGCGCGCCACGGATTGCCCGCCTAATTCGGAAGCCACAACCCCAGATCGTGGAATCACTTATGCTGGATCGTCTTGTGAAGGCGGTTGGTTTCGTCGTTGGCGTGTTCTTCCTGGCTGGTACGCCGGCGGCATCTCAGGCTCCGCTCTCCATCCGCGACGTAATGTCCTATTCGTTTGCGTCGGGCTTGGTGGCCTCTCAGACCGCCGATCGCATCGCGTGGTTCGAAAATCGAGAAGGTGAACGCAACATCTGGGTCGCTGAAGGCCCATCGTGGGAAGGCCGGCAGCTGACCGACTATAGTGGCGACGACGGCCAGGAACTCGCTTCGCTCGTCTTCATGCCCGATGCCGACCGGCTGCTTTTCGTCCGAGGAGGCGCACCGAATCGCCAGGGCGAGATCCCTGACCCTCTCTTCACGCCCGACGAGGAAGGGCGAGCGATTTGGCTGGTCCCGTTCGCGGGAGGGGTGCCGGCCCAGATCATGGAGGGAGGTGGCTTTGCGCTCTCTCCCAGAGGTGACCGGATCGCCTTCAGTCGCGGGCGGGACCTCATGGAGTTGCCACTCGCGGATGGGGCCGAGCCCCGACGGTTGGCGCGTCTTCGTGGTGGAGCCAGCGGGCTGACGTGGTCCCCGGATGGTTCTGACTTGGCTTTTGTCAGCAATCGGGGTGATCACTCTTTTGTGGGGGTGTACGACGGGGACCGTGCTGAGGTTCGGTATGTGGCGCCAAGCGTGCACCACGACGGGAACCCCGTGTGGAGCCCGGATGGGCGACGCATTGCGTTCCTACGCATTCCCAACGAGCGAGTCGTGCACATGTTCGCACCGCGGCGTGAGGCCCTCCCCTTCTCGATCCACGTGGCAGACGCGGCGGGCACGACCTCGACCGAGGTTTGGAAGGCAGACCCAGGAGTGGGTAGTGCGTTCAGTGGAGTAAATGCGTCGAGCCAGTTGTTTTGGGGTGAGGGTGACAGGATCGTCTTTCCGTGGGAGGGCACTGGCTGGAAGCATCTGTATAGCGTTCCGGTCACAGGTGGCCGAGCCATGGATCTGACGCCTGGAGCTGCTGAAGTTCAGTTCGCCTCGCTCGCTCCGGATGGTCGTTCGATGATCTACGATTCGAACGACGGCGACATCGACCGCAAACACGTTTGGCGCACACGTGTGGCCGGGGGCCAGAGGGAGATCTTGACTCCAGGAGACGGCCTCGAGTGGGGTGCGGTCGTGACCGGAGCGGGCACAGTCGCGTTCCACGCAGGGTCTGTGAATGAGCCGTCCCATACGGAGGTGCTGGTGGACGGGGACCGAAACTGGGTCAGCCCAGAACTGTCCTCATCGTTCCCAAAAGATCGGTTGGTCACACCCGAACAGGTCGTATTCACAGCCGCGGACGGCATGCAGATCCACGGCCAGCTGTTCCTGCCGCCGGGTCACGAACCAGGTCAACAGCATCCCGCCATGCTCTTTTTCCACGGAGGGTCCAGACGGCAGATGCTCCTGGGTTTCCACCACCGCGGGTACTACCACAACGCTTACGCCTTCAACCAGGTGTTGGCGTCTGCGGGATATGTGGTCCTGGCCGTGAACTATCGCTCCGGCGTCGGATACGGGATGGAGTTCCGCGAAGCCGAGAACTACGGTGCTACAGGAGCCAGTGAGTTCGCGGATGTGCTGGGTGCGGGCCTCTACCTGAAAGGGCGAAGCGATGTGGATCCGGATCGCATCGGGCTCTGGGGTGGATCCTATGGTGGTTATCTGACCGCCCTGGGATTAGCCCGCGCTTCCGATCTTTTCGCCGCCGGAGTAGATCTCCACGGGGTTCATGATTGGAACGTGGTCATCAACGGCTTCCGTCCGTCCTATGAGCCCGAGGACTACCCCGAGTTTTCACGGGTCGCCTACGAGTCGTCTCCCATGGCGTTCATGGATGGGTGGCGTTCGCCGGTGCTCTTGATCCACGGGGATGACGACCGGAACGTTCCCTTCAGTGAAACCGTAGATGTTGCGGAGGCCCTTGCAAAACGCGGGGTCGACTTTGAACAATTGATCTTCCCCGACGAAGTGCACGGATTCCTCCTCCACAAGAACTGGCTTGCAGCGTACGAGGCGTCGTTGGACTTCCTCGGCCGAAAACTGCGGCGTCCGATTTCTTAATTCCCTCGCTTCTGAACCCGATATGCTCACTACTCTGACGCTCGCTTCGCTTTTCGCCTTCAGCCCCGCCGTCGGACCTTCGATTTGTGTGGCCCCTGGTCCCACTGAGGTGATCGAAAATTACCGCGAGCTGTATCAGGCCGGCATCGGATACGAAGCGTTCCTCGAGGCCGCGAATCGTCGGAAAGATCTGTGGCACGGCAATTCGGCGAAGGCAGAAGGGATTGCGATGTCCGTGGTGGAACGAGCCCGTGCGGTCGGTGGCACCTGGCACTTCTTAGTGGTCGCGATCGACTCCTGCTCCGACTCGGTCTCCACCGTGCCTTACCTCGCAGAGTTGGCGGCTCAGGTCGATGGCTTGGAAGTCCGGATCGTTGATCCGACGGCTGGACGAGCTGTGATGGAAGGACACCGTACACCGGACGGCCGAGCCTCTACTCCGACCGTGCTTCTTTTGGATTCGGAATATGAAGAGGCGGGGTGTTTCATCGAGCGTCCGATCTCTTTGCAAGATTGGATGTTGGCGAACGACGGCAAGATCGCCCGCGCTGACCTCATCAAGCAAAAGATGGAGTGGTACGCGGAGAACGCTGGCCAGGAGACCGTTGCGGAGTTGGTCTCGATCCTCGAAGCGGCGGCCAGTGGTCGAGCCGTTTGTGGTCGCTAGGTCAGCTCAGCCCACTTCCGCGGTTTGTGTCCGTCGGGTTGGCGCCGGCGGTCAAAAGCATCTGTGCCACCGCACGGTATCCGACCCGAGGGGCATACATGCACGAGTGTCGGGAGCGCCCTAGGGAGGGCTGTGGCCGGCGCGGTGACGGCGAGGCTTGGTCCCAAACCTAACAAAGCTTAAAGATTGTCCCCCGTCCGAGGCATTGGTTTCAGCAGCATTTGTGGGTGGGCAGGTTCGCCGCTGTACCCCTTCCCGCTCCCGCCACACCAGAGGCAGATCAGGTGCCGAGCTTAATCCCGACTTCTTTGCGTTTCATCGCGGTGTGTGCGCTGCTAGCGTCGTCGGCTGCGTGCGCCGATACGACGGGGTCCGAGCGCGAGAATAGGCAAGGTGTCGTCTGGCGCGCAGGTCCGGCCCTGCCACAGCCCATCACGAACAACGCGGTGGCCGCGATAGAATCGGATCTGGGCGTCGCCGTCTTCTCCTTCCTGGGGCTCGATTCGACGAAGGTCTGGGACGGCATCACGAACGCGGCCTATAGGTGGGACGTAGGGTCGGACGCGTGGATCACCGTCGCTGAAGTGCCAGGCCCCGGACGCTTGGCTTCGACAGCACAGGTGATCGACGGACTGATCTACCTGATTGGCGGATACACTGTGGCCGCGGACGGGCAGGAGCGATCTGTGCCCGATGTGAACGTCTATGATCCCGCGTCAGATAGCTGGAGCCGAGGCGCGAATATACCGCTTCCCACGGACGATGCGGTGGCAGGTGTTTGGGGGGATACGGCCGTAGTTCTCGTTTCGGGATGGCATGATGATGGCAACGTCCCCGATGTGCAGATTTACTACCCAAGCACGGACCGGTGGACGTCGTCGACCCCGATTCCTGGGACCCCGGTGTTCGGCCACACGGGAGCCGTTGCTGGGAACTCTGTCATCTACGTCGACGGTGCCGCCGTGGTGGACGATGATCCGCGATTCGCAATCGACCGCAGTTCGTGGCGCGGGGATCTCAGCGCAGGGGCTATCGAGTGGCGGTCGCTCGGGGACCATCCTGGGCCAGTCCTCTACAGAGGTGCCGGTGGTACCGTGGGCACCCTCGCCGTCTTCTTGGGCGGGAGTGAAAACCCCTACAACTACAATGGAATCGGGTACGACGGAAACCCATCTGATCCGGTTCGCCAGGTTCTGGCCTACTCGCCGGCATCTGGCGAATGGCGACACCTCGCTGCGCCACCGTTACCCAGTATGGATCATCGGAATTTGGGGGTGGCAGGTGGTAACGTATTCTTGGTCGGTGGGATGCATGAGGGCCAAGAGGTCACGGATAACGTGTGGTATGCAGCTGCCGAAGCACTGCTGGCGAGCATCTTTTAGGGGCGCCCCGAGCATAGTGCTGATGCTTCACACGGAGAGGCGATTACGTCCCTTCTTCTTCGCACCCTACAGCGCTCGCGAGGACGGTTCCGACTCCATCTCTGGGGCGCTCCCCTCCACGGGGTCGAGCGCTCCGAGGCCCAGCACCGCCGTCAAGACTGCGACCGGTGAAAGCAACCGGAAAAGAGCCAAGTGTTAAGGAGTCGCATTACGTGGGCGGACGGCTCCAGCGGGCCTCGTTCACACGGCGCTGAGGAAGTCCCGCTGGCTAGGGCTCCGAGACGATAGGAGGCAGCCCCCGCTCGACGAGCATCCGATTGAATCGAGCCAGTTCGTCCGCAGACAGCTCATCCCACATGTCCAAACTCTCTTCAAGCCACTGGCGGTAAACCTCTTGAATCTCGTTGGCCTGATTCGTCGGGGCGTCGTCTGTCCCTGAGGAGTACCCGGTCAGACTCGCGAGTTTGGCGTAGAGTTGTCGGGGCCAACGGATCGTATCTTGTCGCGCGCTCTCACCGGTGAGCCTCAGGTCGAAGAGGCGCATCTCGAGTTCCATCAGGAGTTGGCCGAGCGCCTCCCCCGCCTCGACGACGTCACTGTATCGAGCTTCTCCGCGTACGCGCTCCTCGAGGTCCATGAGCCCCTTTCGTGCCCACTCGATCCGATCGATCAAAGCCGCGGTCGAGTCGCTCATCTCTCTTAACTCCAGGTGCAGGTCAAGCTGCGCCATCATGTCTGTGGCGCTGCCATCCGAGGCCGGGTCTTGAAGCACCTCGAGCCACGTCGTTTGCTCCTCGCCCGCGATGTTAAGCGTCACCCGATAGCGACCGGGGACAGCCAAAGGCCGGATGGCACCACCGTCAGGAGCAGAACGCCAGCCTGACGGTCCTACGTCACGGTGACTGTGTTCGAGGGCCGGTGTGCGCAGACGCGGCGTCTGAGAAGCATCGTAGCGCAGGTTCCACTGGACCCGGTTCAGGCCGGCTTGGAGACCTCCTGCGCGAAGCGTCCGCACGGGGTCACCTGCTTCGGTCTCGATGGTGATCGTCCCACCGCCTTCGGCTTCTGCGAGGTAGAAGTTGATCGAGGCACCGTAGTCGGGGTTCTCACCGGCTGCGGGATCACCGGGCTGGCTGTTTGGAGACTCCCGAGGAAGGAAGCGGTAGGCGGGTCGTGGCTCGAACAGGTGGACGGAGCTGGCCAGGACTTCATCCGTCAATTGCTGGATTGCCGTGATGTCGTCCAGGATCCAGAAGCCACGCCCATACGTCGCGATGACGAGATCGTTGAAGTGCGGCTGTACCGTCAGCCAGTGCGCAGGTGCATGGGGCAGATCACCCTGGAGCGAAATCCAAGACTCTCCGTCGTTGTAGGATGCGAAAACTGAATTCTCCGTTCCCAGGTAAAGCAGACCAGCACGCGTCGGGTCCTCGCGGATCACGTGGGCGTAGCTGAAGACGCTGCGTGGGACATCACCACTAATCGAGGTCCACGAGGCACCGTAGTCTGACGTCCTGTAGACGTAGGGGTCGGTATTCCCGAGTTGATGGAAGTCGACGGTGATATACGCCGTGCCCCCCGCAAATCGGGAGGGCTCGACATTGCTCACTGTCCCCCACTCGGGGAGGTCCGGAATGTTCGGAGTGACGTCGGTCCATGTCGTGCCCCCGTCCCGCGTCACTTGGACCAGGCCGTCGTTGGAGCCTGTCCAAATCAGTCCGGGTTCCACGGACGATTCGGCGATAGCGAAGAGCACCGATGCGTAGGTTGGACTGACATCCTCCGTCGTGAGTCCACCTGTCTTTTGCTGCTTGCTCAGGTCGTTACGGGTCAGGTCTGGGCTGATCACGTCCCAGCTCTGCCCGCCGTTCGTCGTGCGATGCACATGCTGCGACCCGGCGTAGACGGTTTCGCCGTCATAGGGAGAAATCGCGATCGGGAACGTCCATTGGAAGCGGTATTGCACGTCGCCCGCGCTCCATCCCTCGGGGTTGTCCGGCCACACGCTTACCGTACGTGTGATGCCTGTCGACGGTTGATGGCGGTCCAGAATTCCTTCGTAGCATCCCGACCACACGACATCGTTCGTCACCGTATCCGGAATCGCGAATCCTGACTCACACCCACCGACGGACTTGAACGCGCTAATGGGAATCGAACCGCCACTCAGTGAATTCGAGGGCCCGCCACGCGATGCACCGTCCTGTCGATTGCCGTACAGGTTGTAGGGCACCTTGGTGTCGGTATACACGTGGTACATCTGCGCGATGGGCAGCAGCGGTTGGTACCAATTCCGTCCACGGTTTGTGGAGATGCGCACGCCTCCGTCATTTCCGATGATCATACGATCGGGAAGCAGCGGATCGATCCACATGTCGTGGTTATCACCTCCGAAGATCGAACTGAAGGTCACCCCTCCGTCCAACGACTTCGTGTACACGGTGGACATGAAGTGCACTTCATCCGCGTCGTCCGGGGCGACGGCCATGCGGGAGTAGTAGAGCGGTCGCTGCGCGAGCGCATGGTCTGCGTTCACCATGGTCCAGCGTGCGCCGCCGTCATCAGATCTCCATAGCGTCCCCTCGTGGTCATCGAGCGGTTCGAAGTTGCGGTTCGAGTTCGTCTCGATGAGGGCGAAGACTCGATCTGGGTTATCTGCAGAGACGCCCAGCCCGATCTTGCCCATCGTGCCGCGGGGCAGGCCGTTTCCTTCGAGGCGGGTCCACGTGTCTCCCGCATCGCGGCTCATCCAAAGACCCGACTCGGGCCCCCCGCTTTCCCTGCCCCACGTCCACATCTGCATCTGCCACGTCGCGGCGAACATGATGCGCGGGTTCGCAGGATTCATGACGACATCTACGGCACCCGAATTCACGCCGGAGAACAGCACGCGTTCCCAGGTCGTTCCTCCGTCTTCCGTCCTGAAGAGGCCGCGCTCTTCTTGGGGCCCGTAGAGATGCCCTGTGGCCGCAACGAAGACGATGTCGGGGTTGTCGGGGTGGATCGCAATTCGCCCCACGCGTCCGGTCTCGTCGAGTCCCATATGGGTCCAGCTCTCACCACCGTCGGTCGATCGGTAGACGCCGTTTCCTATCGACACGTTCGAGCGAATGAACGCCTCACCGGTGCCGGCCCATACCACATTGGGGTCAGACGGTGCGACGGCGAGGGCACCAATGGACTGGGCTGCCTGTCCGTCGAACACGGGACGCCACGAGTGACCCGCGTCCTCACTCTTGAAGACACCCCCCGACGCTGCGCCGACGTAGTAAACGTTGCCGTTGCCTGGCTCACCGACAACAGCGCTAACGCGGTTCCCGACCGGTCCGACATGTCTATAGTCGGCCGAGGCGAAGAAGTCGCCAGGAAGCGACGACAGCGACTGAGATGACGCCGTGGCCGGGGTCAGGACAGACGCACACGCGATCGCGAGAGACAACGAACACGGGCGGTGACGGCGTCGGATTGGCGACGGCATACGGGACTCCGAAGGGGGGTTCGCGGACATGTTCACAAGGAGAACAGTGCGAGGAAAAGTAGACCACCCCGTATGTGCGAGAAAGCGGCCTTGCGGCTTCTGGACACCCGAAAACATTATCGGGGTCGATGCCGACAGGGTGTTGGAGGGGCCGGAGCCGTCCCATATTGTCCATTGTTCCGGCCAGGTGCGAGAGCGGCCGACCCAGTCGAGAAGTACGAGCCAACATGCGGGAGACCCTCCATGATCATCCGTGTTCGAAAGCCTTCTGATCTGCCCTCATCTGAGATCACGTCGGAGAGCGTCTATGTCGACCGTCGTCGGTTCATCAGGGACGCGGCCGCTGGTGCGGCGGCGCTTGCGCTCGCGCCGAAGTTGCTCGGTGCCGCCGAGGGTCGTCCTCGCCAACAAATCCCGGCTCGTTTCCAGAACATGAAATCCGAGTTGGGGGAGGATCTGAACTCGTACGAAGATGTCACGACGTACAACAACTTCTACGAATTCGGCACCGCAAAAGGCGATCCGGCAAAAAATTCGGGACCGTTCAATCCGAATCCTTGGACCGTCTCGATCTCCGGGCATGTCAACAAACCGGGTGACTATCAGCTCGAGGATTTCCTGGCGCCGCACACGATTGAGGACCGAGTGTATCGACTAAGGTGCGTCGAGGCTTGGTCCATGGTCATCCCGTGGCGCGGCTTCCCGCTGGCTGACCTCGTCCGGCGGGTCGAACCCACGGGGAATGCCAAATACCTCGAGTTCAAGACCGTCGTACGACCAGAGGAGATGGTCGGGCAGCGCAGGGGAATACTCGACTGGCCTTACATCGAAGGGCTACGCCTGGATGAAGCCATGAATCCGCTGGCCCTTTTGGCCAACGGTGTCTACGGGATGGACCTGCCCAACCAAAACGGTGCGCCGCTTAGGTTGATCACTCCTTGGAAGTACGGTTTTAAGGGGGTCAAGTCGATCGTGAGCATCCGTTTTGTGGAGGAGATGCCGGTCAACACTTGGCAGGTACAGAACTCCAACGAGTACGGCTTCTTCGCGAACGTGAACCCCGAAGTCGATCATCCTAGGTGGACGCAGGCTCGGGAACGTCGATTGGGTGAGATCCGCCGTCGCCGGACGTTGATGTTCAACGGATACGGTGATGAGGTCGCCCATATGTACGCCGGCATGGATCTCCAGCGCTGGAAGTAGTCGCTGCTCCCTCGGGCCCTCTTGGCTGAATAGACATCCTATGGATCAGAAGAAGAGCGTCCTTCTCCTAAAGGTCCTGCTATGGCTCGGTGCGTCGGCGCCTGGGGCGTGGCTGATCGCAGGTGTGTTTCAGGAATGGCTGGGTGCCAACCCAATCGAGAAACTGACACACGTCACCGGGATGACGGCCCTCATATTGCTGCTGCTCACCCTGTCGATCACTCCACTACGGCGCATGACAGGATGGAATCCGGTCATCAAGCTCCGGCGACCCATGGGGTTGTTCGCGTTCTTCTACGCGTTCTCCCATTTCGGGATCTGGGCCGGGCTTGATATGACTTTGGTTTGGGAGTGGATGGTCGAGGACATTCTAGAGCGTCCGTATATCACGGTGGGCTTCAGTGCGTTCGTGATCCTCATCCCATTGGCGCTTACGTCGACCAGGGGCTGGATCCGACGTCTAGGAAAGCGGTGGGCTGTACTGCATCGCGGTGTGTATGTCGCGGCCATCCTGGGGGTTGTCCACTTCTTTTGGCTGGTGAAAGCCGATTTGCGACTTCCGCTTCTCTTTGCGGCGGCCCTCGTCGTTCTCTTTGGATTCCGCGTCACGGAAGCTCTCAAGAAACGTCAGAAGGCGTCCCATTAGGAACACCTCCCAAGGGTGAATCCGTGGGAGCGTGGTGAGCAGTCAGTGAGTCAGTGAGTAGAGAACGACGTTAATACCGAGGGCGTACGCCTGGGGAGAGTAGGCGAAGAAGTAGTCGTCCTCCTCCCCCTCTCGTTCCCATCCATCAGCGATATCGGTGTTGTGCGTCATGATCACCAGAGGGCGGCCCTCTTCGTCAAAGATGGCCCGCAGGTGCGGCGTCTCGCTGTCTCGGCCACGTT
Organism: Longimicrobiales bacterium; assembly: GCA_029245345.1. Lineage (NCBI taxonomy): Bacteria > Pseudomonadati > Gemmatimonadota > Longimicrobiia > Longimicrobiales > Longimicrobiales bacterium. Next base: position 11,207 of record JAQWPM010000019.1, on the reverse strand, counting down.
CGGAGGTCTCGTATCCTCCGTTCCTGCGCCACCACTGGATGGAGGGAATCTGTGGGATCTCCTCTACGGAATAGAGCGTGTGCATCAGCGTATGATCCGGTCCGATGTCAACGATTGAGTGATCCGGAAGCACACGGCGAATCTGGCTCTCCCATTGATCCCAAGCGTTACTCCCCCAGAAGTCGTCGACCCAGATGAAGCCGCCCTTGAGGAGGTAGTCGCGGAGGTGGTCCACTTCGCCTTCATCGAATCCCAGCGTGCCCACATCCGACATGAAGATGAAGGGGCACTCGTAGAGTTCGTCCTGGTCGGGACGGACTACAGCGTAGCCCGGTTCTCCATCCGCCCACTTCGCCGGCCGGGTCGTGGTGAGCTCCTCCATGCGGAGCACGAAGTTGTAGTCCGAACCGGGATAGTCAGTATTCCACCCATACCCACCTGGTTCGCGTCTCACGCTCTGATACAAGAGCCGGCAGAACGTGAAACTCCGGTTTGGGACCCCGTTGGAAGCCGTCGGGAGACCTTCCCGAAGTGGGGTCGGTCTCCACCCTGTGCCCCACCCCGCGCGGGTACGGACTTGGAACGCGGTGAGCAGGAGGAAACACACGATCGGGACGATCACCCGGGCCTTGTGCGTCGCCACCCACCCGGGGATCACGCCTGCATCACCGTGTTAAGGAAGCGAAGCATGAGCGGTTCAGTCTCCGGCGTGCGTTCTTCGAACTCTGCCACGGTCCGGGCGCCAGTCAGGGGCAGGCAGGACGGGTACCGAGCGATACGTGCGATCAGGTCGTGTCGACTCAGCTCAGGGTCGATTCAGGTCGACGATTTTCTGATTCTGCACCACGTTGACGAAGTCGTAGCTGAAGATGTTTGGCAGCATAAAATTTCTCGCAGGACGAGTCGACATCAACACCTTCTGCTTGTCGACCACTTTCTTCCTGAAGAAACCCTCCCGGTGCGACTTTTCCTTTTGGAGTGTGTAATCTTCGCCCTCAGCGCCTGCACGTGTGGTCATCAGTTGGATCATATGATCCGTCGCGGCATGGGTCCCGCCGTGAGCCTTCCCGCCGGACTGCGAGAAGGCCTTTGTTGCTCCGGATTCGATCCCCGTCCGTGACGCTGGGTTCAGGTACGTCTTCTGCCAGTAGAGTTGCCAGAGGTGTGAACGGATTCCCTCGAAGTGGTCAACATTGTGCTCATATTGTCCACGCAATCCGTTGCCGATCACCGTATCCAGCGTATGCGTCCCTTCATAGACGCCGCAGATGCTGAGCCCTTGATCATTAACTGGCTTTTTCTTGTGCTTCGAGAAGCTGTGAATTCCTTCCCCCTGATTGATCACACCGGCAAAGCTCTCTTCATCGAAGATGCACACCATCCCGCCACCCGCTCTAGTGATCTCAGCCAGCGTCTTTGTAGCCAGATTTCCGTTGCCCGTATGCAGGGACCCCATCCCACTTCTCTTCACAATTTCATGCGCCCTTGTGTCCAGACTCGTGTGGGATATCCGGAAGATCGCAACTTCAGTTCGATGTACCGAGCACCACAGGGCTGCTGATTCCAATGTTCTGTCGACGGAGAGACTGCCATACGCGCCCTGCCCCGCCGTCGTATGATGAGGAACAACTTCCCCAGTCGATTTCGATGCCAGTCGGAGATCAAAAAATCTGGTTCCCGCCGCCAACTGCTGGGTGATCGTCAGATTTTGTGTCACCGCATTAGAGACCGTCCCCAAACGCGTTAGGTCAACGAAGCCCTTGACCGTTCCCGCGTCATGACTTCCGGGCAAGTGAAGCTCCGCCAACCGCCTATTCTGATAGTCTGCCATCCAGTCCGACAATGCCATCACTCACACCTCGGTTGATTCCTCTCATGGTCATCATTCCCCGAGACCAGAGGTGAACATATATGAAACAATCCGGTTCAGTCTCAGGGTTTAACGCAGGTTAGAGCGGTGGTGATTGGGAGGCAAGACGATCGAGTTGATCCGGCAGGCGTAGCAGAACATCCGGTGGATTCGGGGAGAAAGGATTCAGCATCGACACCTCTTTCATGGAGCAGGCCCTGGGTGCGGGAACCGTCAAAGCATCCGATTGAGGCCTGCTCGTATCTTGTGTTCAATTACCTGAAAACCAAGCTTGGGTACAATGCCAAACTCTCTGCCATAGCTTCGTTCGTATACACCTTCCATAGGTGAACAATGGCGGATTAATCTGCGTGCTGGGAAGCGTCAATGCTCACATTCCTGGTGCGTTCCAATAACCCTTCAACCCCTACGCTGACGCGATCGACAGATCCGTTCAGAAACAACAAAGGGAAATGAGAAAATGAGGGGGGGGCTCCATAGGCCCGGTGTTTGTCGCGGCTTTTCTGCGTCGCCGCGGTCACGAGGCTGAGCGGCGCGGTGGAGGCCGAACTCTATCAGGTCGGCGATCAGGGTCCCACGGACAAGATCGCGTCCCCCATCGAACTCAACGACAGGCTGACCGGGCTCCGGAGCCACCTCTAGCGAGGCGATGGAACGCCTGCCGGGGTGTATGCGGCGGTGCTGGAAGAGCTGTCCGTCGAGCTCGACACTCACCTTTCCGAACCGAATCGGCTGCGCGCCGAAGAGCTGCCTGTGCTGAATCGCCGGCTCGCCGCAGCGGGACTCACGCAGATCACGGTGCGCCGGCGGCCCATCGTGGATTAGTATACAGACGTCTGAGCCCTCACGTTTTGCTCTGGAGATGAAGTCCATGAAAAGAAGTTGGCTTCTGGCCGTCGGCGCGCTCGCCGTCGCCCCCGCCCTGCTGCTCTCCCAGGCTCCCCCCAATTCAGTGTTCATCGAAGCTCTTACGTGGGAGGAGATCCGTGACGACATCGCCGCGGGTAAGACGACGATCATCATTCCGACCGCCGGGACCGAGCAGAAAGGTCCGCACATGGTGATGGGCGAGCACAAGTACGTCATGGAGTACACCATGAACGAGGTGGCCCGCGTGCTCGGTAACGCGCTGGTGTCGCCCATCATGACCTATGTGCCCGAAGGCAACTGGGGAGAACAACCGACCGGTCACATGCGCATGCCCGGGACGATCACGCTGCCCGAGGAGTGGTTTCGTGACCTGCTGATCCATACCGCGAAGAGTCACGCTACCGGGGGCTTCACCGACATCGTCTTCATCGGCGACTCGGGTGGGAACCAACGCGGCATGAGCGCCGTGACCGATCAACTCAACCACGAGTGGGCCGACACCGGCATACGCGCGCACTTCATCGGTGACTACTACGCGAAGAGCAACGACGACATCAACGCATACCTAAGGGCTCTGGGCTTCGCCGATGCCCAGATCGGCACCCACGCGGGGCTGATCGACACTTCGCAGATGTTGTTCGTGAACCCGCACCACGTGCGCATGGACAAGGCCGTGCCCAACGGCGGTTTTGCGGGGTCGGGGGTGAGCGGCGATCCGTCGCTCGCTACCGCCGCGCTGGGCGAGGCACAGCTTCGAATCAAGATCGACAACGCTCTGGCACAGATCCGTGCCAGCGTCGGAACCCGCTAGGCGGATGATCATGGACATCAGACAACTCTCTTTCGCGCTCGCCTCGGTCCTTCTCATTTCCGGCGGGCTCAACGCCCAAACGACCGGTGACCCCTACATCGAGCAGATGACGTGGACGGAGATCCGCGACGCGATGGCCGCAGGCACGACCAAGGTCATCGTGCCGATCGGCGGGACCGAGCAGAACGGGCCCCACATGGTCATGGGCAAGCACAACTACGTCGTTACCTTCGCCGCGGCTTTGATGGCGAGACAACTCGGAGATGCGCTCGTCGCCCCGACCGTCGCCTGGGTTCCCGAGGGCAGCTATGAGGCGGACGGCTTCGGTGACAAGCCCGGTGTGATCACCAACCCTTCGCCGAGCTACAACAACCTTCTCGAGGCCGCAGCCCGGAGCCTGGCATCACACGGCTTCACCGAGATCATCTTCATCGCCGACAGCGGTGGAGACCAGCCCGGAATGGCCGAGGTAGCCGGCAGGCTCAACACCGAGTGGGCCGGCGGAGCGACGAAGGTCTTCGCGCTCACAGACTACTACCAGAAGGGGCAAGAATATTCCCGAGCCTGGCTCAAGGCCGCATACGGTTACGACATGGAGACGATCGGAAGCCACGCGGGCATCACAGACACGTCGGCGGTGATGTACGTGTTTGCGGAAGGCGTGCGAAAGGACCGCCGATACCGTTTGGGCGGGCGGCCCGACGCCGGCGTGACCGGTGATCCCACCCTGGCAACACCCGAGATCGGACGGATGGTCGTCACATTCAAAGTCGTGGCAGCCATGCAGCAGTACGAGGCGATCAAGGCGCCACCGCGACGGGGGCGGGGCGAGTAGGGTCCGTCCTGCCGACGCGCTTCGACGAGATGAACGCTCGACGCGCGCGCTGCGGGCACCCAGGCGGCGATGATCCCCACGCCACTCATGAGGAGCATGACTGTGGTCAGGGTGACCGGGTCGTTGGGGCTCACGCCGAAGATCCGTCGCGACAGGACGCTCGAGGCGAAGACGGAACCCACCGACCCGATCACGAGCCCGATTATGAGCAGGTAGGCCCTTTCCTTGACGACCACAGTGAGCACACCCGCTCGGCCTGTTGGTCCGCCATAGACACTCGCATATTGACCCGTCTCAGGTCGGCCTGACCCCTCTCGTTGGACTCGCGCATGAACTGGTTGCTCGCTTTTGCTGTGGACTCGCCCGTCCAAGACGGAGCTGGCCTGCGACGTGTGGCCTACCCGGTCGGGGCCAGCTACAAGCCACCAAGGGTTGGTAATTCAAGCGCTTCCTGGCCTGCACCGATGGCGGTGGGTGATTTGGACCGGGTTGGGCCCTAACTGGAACGCCCGACCACGGGCGAGTCCATGACTCGTCGAAGGGTGTTTCCGACGCTGGCCAAATGGGTGGCCGCGGCGAACCTGATCGGTCTCCTCGGTGGGGCCGGGCTGGCAAGCGCTCAGGAGCCGAGCCTAGGAGTCCCGGGCATGTCGCTCAAGCGGGCTGTCGCAGTCGCAGTCCCCCCGGGGAGCATACGCGTTGACGGACGGCTGGACGAAGTATTCTGGGCGCAGATCCCCCCTGTGGCGGACTTCACACAGAAGGAGCCCGTCGAGGGTGCGGATCCCACCGAGCGAACGGAGGTCCGCTTCGCGTTCGACGACGAAGCTCTGTACGTCGGGGCACGGATGTTCAGTAGTGGTGGGCGGGCGGCGATTCAGGCGCCTCTGGGGCGACGCGACGCGGGAGACCTCGCCGAATACCTCCTCGTCTCTCTGGACACGCACCTCGACCGCCGCACCGCATATTCGTTCGGAGTCACCGCGGCCGGTGTGCGCCTCGACCACTTTCACGGAAGCGATAGCGAGAGCGAGGTCGATCGCGGCTTCGATCCGGTCTGGAGGGCGAGCGTTACGACCGATGACACGGGGTGGACCGCCGAGATGTGGATCCCGCTCTCTCAGCTCCGCTACAGCGCCTTGGGGGAACAGGCGTGGGGTCTGAATATGGAGCGCTCGATCCCCTCGAAGAACGAGTCGGACTACTGGATCGCGGTCCCCCGGACCGAGCGCGCGTGGGCGTCTCGCTTCGGTGAACTGCGCGGCGTTCGGACGGAGGACCTCGGGCGGCGCGTCGAACTCCGCCCATACGCGACTGCGGGTTCGAGCCGCAACGGCGACCGGGACCGCGCGAACCCCTTTGACGACGGTGTGAACCTGCGAGGTCGGATCGGTCTCGATCTCAAGATGGGGGTCGGTCCGAACCTGACGCTCGACGCCACGATCACACCGGACTTCGGGCAGGTGGAGGCGGATCCCGCAGTCGTGAACCTGACCGACGCAGAAACGCTCCTCCCAGAGCGGCGGCCCTTCTTCACCGAGGGGAACGCGCTCATCAACGGTCCCGTGAACAACTATTTTTACTCCAGGCGCATCGGGGCCGCACCCCCAGGCTCGGCCCAGGGCGATTTCGTGGACCGACCGAATACCTCTACGATCATCGGCGCGGCGAAGGTCACGGGCCGCCTCCCTTCGGGAACACTCATCGGGGTGCTCGCCGCGGTCACGGGACAAGAGTCCGCAAAGACCTACGATGTCGGGTCCCAGGCCTTCGACGAGGTGGTGGTCGCGCCCCGCACCGCATATGGCAGCGCTCGAGTCCAGCAGGAATTCGGTCCCGACGGGTCATCGGCGGGCGTGATGGTCACGGGTGTTCATCGGGACCTCGCGGCGGATGATCCGCTTGCTTCATCCCTCGTGCAGAACTCGGTGACGGTGAACGGAAACACCTTCCTCCGGCTCGCCGACGCGACGCACGAGTTGTCGATAAGCGGGGGCCTCACCTACGTCGGTGGAGAAAAAGAGGCGATCACTCGGCTGCAACGGAACAGTTCGCGGTATTTCCAGAGGCCGGATGCCACGCACGTCCGCGTGGATCCTGAGCGAACGAGCATGGTGGGTGCCAAGGCAACCGTTCAAGCCGAGAAGATCAGCGGACGGCACTGGCTCTGGAACATCACTGCCGACCTAGAGTCCCCTGAGGGAGAGTTCAACAACCTGGGCCGCCTCGTCACTGGAGATGGGCTGCAACTGCGTCCTTCGATCACGTACCGCGAGTTGACCCCTGGCAGGTTATTCCGCAACTATCGGTTCGACTTCAGCGACACGTCGGAGTGGAACTTCGCCTACGAGCACCAGTCGACGTTTCTCGCGCCCTCGGCCTCGTTCACATGGACCAACTTCTGGACGACCCGGCTCTCGGCGCGCTTCAGCTTACCGGCACAAAGCCAACGCCTGACACGGGGTGGTCCGTCCATGGGAACGCCGTTCGGGTGGACCTCTTCGCTCAACCTCGGCAACCGAGCTTCGTCTCAGACCCGGTGGACGCTCAAGCTCGACTACGGACGTGACGACCTCGGTCGGCGAACCGAGGGCGTCAACGGCAGGGTGTCGATGGTGCCGAGCCCACGTTGGCAGGTGTCGCTGTCTCCTTCCTATGACCACGAGATCAATCCCAGGCAGTACGTATCGGTACGCGGCGGTGGCGGGCCAGCGACCTATGGAAGCCGATACCTCTTCGCGTTCACCGACCGCACCACGTTCGCGATGGAGACGCGGCTCAGCTTCACGCTCAAGCCCGATGTGAATCTTGAACTCTACGCCCAGCCCTTCGCCGCGAGCGGGCGATACTACAACTTCGGCGAGCTCGAAGCCGCCGGCAGCCGATTCCTACGCACCTACGGGACCGACGGCACCACCATCAGCGCCCCCGGAACCGGCGCGCGCACCGTGGTAGACGGAGCCGACTCGTTCGTAATTCCGAACCGTGACTTCAACGTGAAGTCGTTTCGGAGCACGATGGTGCTGCAGTGGGAGTGGCGCCCTGGAAGCACCCTTTACCTAGTGTGGCAGCAGGATCGCAGCGACACCGAGGCGATCGGGAACCGGGTCGGCCTCGACGATCCATTCCGCGCGTTGAGCGCTACGGGGAGCAACTATTTCGCGATCAAGGCGAGCTATTGGCTCGGCGGGCTCGTCGGCGGGTAGTCTAGCAGCCGACGCACCTGTGATTATTCTTCGATCCGAGGCTTTCGAGTAGCGCTACGGTCCCAAGGAACGGCGAAATACGCTGGACCGGCCCGTTCGCCATGTCGGCGGTGGTCTGACCACTCCTAGCGACCGCCGTCACGTCGACGCCTTCTCCGACGAGGTACATGATTAACTCGTCATCGCCGCGCGCCGCCGCGTGGTGGATGGCGTTGAAGCCCTTGAAGTCCCGCGCGTTCACATCTACGCCGACCTCTTCTACCAGGAACCTCACCGAAGCCAGCCAGCCTTCGGGCACATGTTCGTGGATGTTGGCCGCGAAACCCTCCCCGTACCCTACACCCGAAGCGGCATGGATCGGCCAGACACCGGGACCGCCGACCGGCACTGGAGGCAGTCCTGACTCGTCAGCCCCGACAGGTCGGCCGCGGCTGCGGCCGGCCGGCTTGAGCGTCGGAATATTGGGATCCGCACCATGCGCGAGCAGGAGCTTCATCGCGTCGATATCGAGCGCGTACGCCGCCCGCCAGAAGGGCGTCGCACCCATCCGGTCCACACCGAGGTAGTCGTCCCCGAAGGTGGTGAACCAAAGCGACATCTCGAGTCGTCGGTTCGGATCGGCGCCGGCCTCCAGAAGCGCGCTCATCAACTCCAGATACGTCACGGCCTGCTGTAGCCGAGCTGCCGGCTGAGGATGCCGTGACCGGGGAATCCACTGCGCATTCACGGTAACGTAGAGAGGGGTGGCGCCCGCGATGCTCGAGGCGTTCGCGTCGGCCCCAGCTTCCAAGAGTCGCATCGCGAGGTCGAAGTGCCCGTTGATCGAGGCCATCAAGAGTGGCGTGGTACGATCGCCGGCACTCGGCTGATCTACATCGGCACCTCCCTGAAGGAGCGCAGCAGCGACTTCCGCGTGGCCGTCACGCACGGCCATGAGGAGCGCGCTGAGTCCCCCGTAGGGCCCGAGTCTTTTAGCCCGCGATATCGGTTGGGCGACACGGTCGCGCTGAGCTTCGTTCACGTTCTGGGACGTCGGTCCCTCTGGGAGCTCGGCGAACGGCACGCCAGCGCGCTGAGCCTCGATGCGGCGATTACGGCGAGACTGATCGGCCTGATCGGCCGCATCCCTCTTCTCCATGTCGATCACGCGTGCCGTGAGCCATGGGTCGGCGCCTTCGGCGAGCAACGCCCGTACAGCGACCACCTGCCCCGCAGCAGCAGCGAACATGAGGGGTGTTTGTCCCCACGAGGTCTCCCGAGCATTCGGGTCGGCCCCGGCCTTCACCAGGGCCCCTACGGCCGGGGCGCTTCCCGCGGCTGCAGCAAAGTGGAGTGCGGTCGCCTGCCCAGAGGTCGTAACCGCCGCGGGATCGGCACCGGCTGCGAGGAGCGCATCGACGACGCCCGCGTGACCGCTACGCGCCGCGAGATGGACCGGGGTGTAGGCCGCCAGTCGCGTCACTGCGGTGGTGTGCGCACCGGCGGCGAGAAGGACGGCGGTGAGTTCGGCGTCGCCACGGTCGGCAGCCCAGTGGAGACCGGTCATGCCGTCCCCCTGCGCGGCGTCTACCTCCGCCCCGCGAGCGAGGAGCGCCCGCACTTCAACGACGTCACCGCGCATCGCGGCGTCCGCGACCGGTGACTCAGGGAGCGCCGCGCCGAGAAACGCCAGACCCAACAGGGCCAATAAAGCGGCGGATCTCATCAGCTCAGCGGCAGCACGCCGGTGCTGTCTCCGAAGGACTCGAGGTCGTCCATTCCAAGCGTGTGCATCAGGCCGAGGAGCGCGTTGGCCATTGGTGTCTCGTCGGGCGCACGCACGTGCGATTCGCCGCGCAAGCGCCCCTTCGCGCCGCCCAGAACGATGAGTGGGCAGCGACGATGGTTGTGGAGGTTTCCATCCGCCATCGGCGAACCGTAGAGGATCATCGTCTTTTCAAGGAGGTTCGAGTCACCCTCGGCGAGTCCCTCGAGCTTCTCCAGGAAGTACGGCAACAGGCTCACGTGATACTGGTTGATCTTCGCAAAGTCGACCACCGCTTGCTCCCGACCGCCGTGGTGCGACGCGGGGTGGAATCCGGTGTCAGTGCCACTTTCCGGGTAAACGCGAGACGATGCGTCACGCCCGAGCTTGAATGAGAACACCCGCGTCATGTCGGAGGCGAACGCGAGTGCCTGAAGATCGAACATCAGCTTGACGTGATCACTGAACGAGTCCGGGACGCCGGCCGGCGCGGTCGGCAGTTCGCGGGGCTCACCACTCGCGTTCTGGGACTCGACGGCCTGAATGCGCCTCTCCAACTCCCGAACATTGTCCAGGTAGCGGTCGAGGCGCTCCATGTCCTGCGCGCCGAGCTCGCGCTTGAGGCGCGCGATATCTGAAGTGATCCAGTCGAGAATGCTGACCGTCGTATTGCGACGGCGAGCCCGTTCCCTAGCGGTCCCCCCCGCGCCGAACAGCTGATCGAAGGCGACTCGCGGATCGCGGATCATCGGGAGCGGATCGCTCGGAGACGCCCAACTGATCGTGTCCGTGTAGGCGCAAGCGTAGCCGTACGCGCATCCACCAGCCTGGTCTACGTTCTCGATGCAGAGTTGCATGGAGGGAATCGGCGTGTCTTGCCCGAAACGGCGAGCGTAGATCTGATCGAGCGAGGTGCCGACGTGGACGTCGGAACTCTCGGTCTGTTTGGGGTGCGACTGAGTGAGGAATACGGCGCTCGAACGAAAGTGATCACCACCGATCTCCGGGGCCTGAGCCGCCTCGGCCATGCGCACGTCGGTGTTGCTGATGATCGTGAGGGCCTTCCGGTAGGACTCGAGCGGGGAAAGCGCGCTGGGTGTGAGATCGAAGTCTCTGCCTTCGGCCGCGGGGGACCACAGGTTCTGGCTCGCGCCCCAGGCGTTGCTCCCCGCAGCTCCGTGGACGATCTCGATTGCGACGAGTCGGGTCGGATCGCTTGCACGGGCCGCCCTGGACCATACACGCCCGGCGGGCTCCATCGCATCGAGAAACGGAAGCGCCACCGACGCCCCGACCCCGCGGAGGAACGTCCGCCTTGGGAGGTGCACACCACTGATCAGATTCATCTCACCTGGCTCCTGGCTGTCCTTCGAGGTCGGCACTCGCCTTCACGCCACTTCCTGCAACCTGCATCCGGAACGCGTCACTCGCGATCACACCGCGGACGAACGACGACATCCGGTATCCGTCGGCCGCTGCGGCGGCGGCAATCCGGCGCACAGTCGGCTGATCAAAATACTCGACGCGGCGACCCAGCGCGTAGGCCATCAGATTTTCCGTGAAAGCACGCACGAGCGGAATGGGGCGTGCGAGCAGCGCGGCCCGCAGGTCCGCCGGCGACGTGACCGGCGTGCCGTCATATAACTCACCGCGCGTGTCGAGCGGTTGGCCGTTCTCACGGATCCTCCACTTCCCGGAAACATCGAAGTTGTCGAGCGCGAGCCCGATCGGATCGATGAATCGGTGGCACGAATTGCACGTAGGGTTGGCCCGGTGGACCTCCATCCGTTCGCGCGTCGTGAGCGAGCGTCCGTCCACAACCGCCCCGGCCTCGTCGAGATCGGGTACGTCCGGTGGCGGCGGCGGCGGCG